>NZ_QQWV01000008.1:0-131658 GCF_003951715.1 Sphingomonas sp. ABOLH
CCCACCGCCTTGCCGGCGGCTTCGAACATGCCGAGGATCGTCTCGACCTGTTCGGCGCTATGCTCCGCGCACAGCGAGCAGCGCAGCAGGAAGGTGCCGGCCGGGGTCGCGGGCGGGCGGGCCATGTTGACGTACAGGCCGCCTTCCAACAGCGCCTGCCACATCAGCACCGCCTGCTGCTGATCCTCGAGGATGACCGCGATGATCGCCGACTGCGGCGTCTCGGTGCCGAGCTTGAAGCCGAGGTCCTTGAGACCGCCGTGCAGCCGCTTCGAATTGCGCCACAGGTGCGCCCGCTTGTCGCCGGCATGCATCAGTTTGCGGATCGACGTCGCGGCGGTCGCGACGACCGACGGCGGCAGCGATGCGGTGAAGACATAGGGGCGGCACACCAGCCGCATCACGTCGAACTTCGGATGGTTCGATACGCAGAAACCGCCGACCGTGCCGACCGATTTGGAGAAGGTGCCGACGACGAAATCGACGTCCTTCTCGACACCCTGCTCCTCGTACACGCCGCGCCCGTTGGGGCCGAAGAATCCCATGCCATGCGCTTCGTCGACCAGCACCATTGCGCCATGCTTCTTCGCGACCGCGACCATTTCGGGCAGCGGGGCGATGTCGCCGAGCATCGAATAGACGCCTTCCAGCACGACGAGCTTGCCCGGTTCCTTGGGCAGGCGGCCGAGGCGTCGGTCGAGATCCTCGACCGAATTGTGGCGGAAGCGCACGATTTCGGCATTGCCGAGCGAGCAGCCGTCATAGATCGACGCATGGCTGTCGGCGTCGAGGATGATATATTCGCCCTTGCCCGCCAGCGTGGAGATGATGCCAAGATTCGCCTGATAACCGGTCGAAAACACCATGGCATGCTCGGTGCCATAGAATTCGCGCAGCGCCGCCTCGCAATCCTTGTGCGGGTCATAGGTGCCGTTCAGCACCCGGCTGCCGGTCGTGCCCGACCCGAACTCGTCCAGCGCCTTCTTGCCCGCCGCCACGACGTCGGGGTCGAAGGTCATGCCCATATAATTATAGGTGCCGAGCAGGATCGTGTCCTTGCCCCGGATCACCGCCTGGGTCGGCGACGTCACCTTGTCCATCACGATCGCGAAGGGATCGCGCACGCCGGTCGCCAACAGCGCTTCCCGCTCGGCGATCAGCGCGTCGAACTTGCTGAACAGGTCGCGTTCCGGCGCGACCGTCTCGGGCGAATCGGGCAGGGCGTGGGGGGTGGCGGCGGCTTCGGTCATGGTGTCGGTCTTTCGGGGGCCGGGCAGGGAGGTCAGGCGGTCTTCAGCTTCTCGACGGCATCGGCCAGCTGGCCGACGGTTTCGATGTCCGCCTGCATGTTCATGGTGATGACGATGTCGAATTCGTCCTCGACCGCCGCGACGAAATCCATCACGGTCAGGCTGTCCCATTCGAGATCGCCGGCAAAGGTCGTTGCCTCGGTCAGCTCGACGCCCTTCTTGTTGAACGGTTCGACCAGGTCGGTGATCGTGGCGAAGGTGGCGGCGCGGTCGCTCATGCGGGTCTTTCCAATATGCGTGGTTGCGCGGGGCTATAGCAGACGATGCGCGCGATACCATGCCGCGGTGTCGGCAAGGCCGCGCGCCGTGTCGATCCGTGGCTCCCACAGGTCGGGCGGCGGGCGCCGGGCGGGATCGGCGGTCCAGTCGGGATGTGCGAGATAGCTGGCGCGATCGGGCGTCAGCTTGGCTTGCGCCCCCCGCAGCTTGCGGTCGATCCGTGCGCCCAGCTGCAGCAACCCGGCGGGCAGGTGCATCGCGAGCACCCGCCGCCCGACCGCATCACCGATCAGCCTCGCCATCTCGGCATGGGTCATCGCCCGGCCGTCATCGACCTCCAGCACGTCGCGCGGACCGTCGCGTTCGGCCAGCGCCAGCAGCAGCCGCGCGAGATCGTCCACCGCGACCAACGCCACCTTGCCCGGTGGTGGCAGCAGCGCCAGGCCCATCTGCGCCATGCGGAACATGTCGCGCATCTCGGTATCGCCGGGACCATAGACGCCGGTCGGGCGGACGATGGTCCAGTCGCGATCGCTGGCAGCGACCAGTTCCTCGCCGGCCCGCTTCGACGCGCCATAGGCGGAAAGCTGCGGCTCGCGCGCCGACAGCGAAGAGACATGGACGAACCGCCGCACGCCGGCGGCGCGTGCCGCGTCGAGTACCGCCTGCGTGCCTGCGACATTGCCCGCGGTGAAGCCGGCAGCGTCCGGCGCGTTCACGACCCCGGCGACGTGCAGCACGACGTCGGCACCGACCATCAGTTCGGCAAGGCTGTCGGGCTTGTCGAGCGCGCCGCGCACCCAGTTCACGTTCGGCTCGGCAGGCTGGGCGCGGCGGGTCAGCGCGCGGATGTGCCAGTCCTGCCCGACCGCCTGCGCGATCACGCGGCGACCGACGAAGCCGGTCCCGCCGGTCAGCGCCATCGTCCTCACAACAGCGCCATATGGTTGCGATGCACCAGTGCGGAGCGCGGCGCATAGCCCAGCAGATCGGCCAGCTCGTCGCTGCGCCGTCCGACGATCCGCGCCGCTTCACCCGCGTCATATTCGGCCAGGCCACGTGCGATCGCACGGCCCTCGGCATCGATGATCCGCACCAGATCGCCGCGCGAGAAATCGCCCGCAACCTCGATGGCGCCGGCCGGCAGCAGGCTGCGCCCGCTCGACAATGCGCGCGCGGCACCGGCATCGATCCGGATCGACCCGCGATCGGTCAGCCCGCCCGACAGCCACGCCTTGCGCGCCGGGGCGTTGCCGGCGGTCGCGAACACCGTGCCATGGCCGGTTTCGCCGAACTGTGCGAGCGGGTGGTCGATCCGTCCGGTCGCGATGGCGAGGTTCGCGCCGGCGGCGGTCGCGATCCGCGCCGCCTCGATCTTCGACACCATGCCGCCCGATCCCATGCCCGACGACGACCGGGTATCGGCCATCGCCATGATATCGGCATCGATCTGCGCGACATGCGGGATCAGCCTGGCGTCCGGATTGCCATGGGGGTTCGAATCGTACAGCCCGTCGATATCGGACAGCAGCACCACGCCGTTCGCGCGCGCCGCCGCGCCGACCCGCGCGGCAAGGCGGTCGTTGTCGCCGAACCGGATCTCCTCGGTCGCGACGCTGTCATTCTCGTTGACGACCGGAACGACGCCCAGCGTCAGCAACCGCCCGAGCGTCGCCGAGACGTTGAGATAGCGTCGGCGATCCTCCAGATCGTCGAGCGTCACGAGCAGCTGTGCGGCAGTCAGCCCGTGCGCGCCGAGCAGTTCGGCCCAGATGCTCGACAGCGCGATCTGCCCGGTCGCCGCCGCCGCCTGCGCGTCCTCCAGGCTGGCGCGCCCGCCCTTGGGCAGCCCAAGCCGCCGCGCGCCGAGCGCGATCGCCCCCGACGATACGATGACGACCTGCTGCCCGGCAGCGACCCGCCCGGCAATGTCCGCGACCAGCGACGCCAGCCACTCCCGCCGCGCCTGCCCATCCGGCGCGACCAGCAACGCCGACCCGACCTTGACGATCAGGCGCGGGCAGGTGGCCGGGCCGAAGACGTCGCTCGCCCCTAGATCGGCGACCATTCGCGCGGTTCCTCGTCCTCGCCCGTGTCCTGCGCGTGCATCTCGCTGGGCCCGATCGCCTCGATCAGCCGGTCGAGCACCGCTTCCAGCCCCTGCCCGGTGGCACCCGACAACGGCAGCACCTGCGCACCGCTCTCGGCTTCCAGCTCGGCGATCAGCGCCTCGGTCAGTTCCTCGTCGAGCAGATCGGCCTTGTTCAGCGCGATCACCTCCGGCTTTTCGGCCAGGTCGGCACCGTACGCCTCCAGCTCGCCGCGCACGATGCGATAGGCCGCGACCGGATCGTCGGCATGGCTGTCGATCAGGTGCAGCAGCACCCGGCACCGCTCGATATGCCCCAGGAACCGGTCGCCGATCCCCGCGCCGTCCGCCGCGCCTTCGATCAGGCCGGGTATGTCCGCCACCACGAACTCGCGCTGCTTGTGGCTGACCACGCCCAGCTGCGGGCGGGTGGTAGTGAAGGCATAGGCGCCGACCTTCGCGTTCGCATTGGTCACCGCATTGATGAAGGTCGACTTGCCGGCATTGGGCAACCCGACGAGACCCGCATCGGCCAGCAGCTTCAGGCGCAGCCACACCCACGCCTCGTCGCCCGGCCAGCCGGTGCCGTGCTGGCGCGGGGCGCGGTTGGTCGACGTCTTGTAGCTGGCATTGCCGCGCCCGCCATCGCCGCCGCGCAGGAATACCTCGCGCTGCCCCGGCCGGGTGAAGTCGGCCAGCACCGTTTCCTTGTCCTCCGAAAGCACCTGCGTTCCGACCGGCACGCGGATGATCAGGTCGCGCCCGCCCGGACCGGTGCGGTTCGCGCCCGCGCCGCCGCTGCCGCGCGGTGCGCGGAAATGCTGGGTATAACGGAAATCGATCAGCGTGTTCAGCCCGGGAACCGCTTCGAAGATGATGTCGCCGCCCTTGCCGCCATTGCCGCCGTCCGGGCCGCCATATTCCATGAATTTTTCACGGCGAAAGCTGACGGCGCCGGGGCCACCCGCGCCCGAACGGACGAAGATCTTGGCTTGATCGAGAAAATGCATGGCGTGCGCTTAGTCGGAGTCGCCCCAAGGGGGAAGGGGGTTATGCTATAACGACCGGTACAGCACCAGCGCGTCGACCTCCCCCAGCGACGGATGCTCGAACGCACCGGGCAGTCGCCCGACCTGTTCGAACCCCAGCGACAGCCACAGCCACACCGCGCGCACGTTGCTGGCGACGACGAAGTTGAACTGCATCGCCCGGAAACCCGCCGCGCGGGCATGGTCGAACGAGTGCAGCGCCATTGTCCGCGCGATGCCGCGTCCGGTGGCCTGCGCCTGGGTCGCATAGCCGCAATTGGCGACATGGCCGCCACCGCCGGCATGGTTGGCGCGGCAGTAATAGCTGCCCAGCACCCGGCCCTCGACCTCGGCGACGAACACGCTGTTGCCGGGCGCGAACCAATAGGCCAGCGCTTGCTCGGCCGTCATGGCGCGATCGAGCGCATAGCTCTCGCCGGCGCGGATGATCGGCACGATGATCTCCGCAATCGCCGCCCGGTCCGCGGCCGTCGCCGCGCGGATCAGCACGGGCGCGCTTCGTCCCGCACCGCGATCAGGCTGCGCACCGCCAGTTCGCGCGCGCGCTCGCGCGGCAGGCGCAACGCCTTGGCCATCGCCCCGCCGAGCAGCGCATCACCCAGCGCCATCAGCACCAGCTGCAGCGTCTCGTCCGCCAGCGGCATCCCGCTCAGCGCGTTCTCATGGCCCAGCCGGTCGACCAGCGCATGAATGGCATCAAGGATGGGGTCGAGCGCATCGTCATTGCCCGACAGGATCATCCAGCTGGCCAGCGCCCCGGCGCCTTCGCGATCGAAGGCGTCGAACGTCAGGTCG
This sequence comes from Sphingomonas sp. ABOLH, assembly GCF_003951715.1. Taxonomy (NCBI): domain Bacteria; kingdom Pseudomonadati; phylum Pseudomonadota; class Alphaproteobacteria; order Sphingomonadales; family Sphingomonadaceae; genus Sphingomonas; species Sphingomonas sp. ABOLH. The sequence continues at coordinate 5,463 of NZ_QQWV01000008.1, forward strand.
ACGATCTCGCGCGGATCATGGTCGCCGTCGCGCACGCGCAGCACCGCCGCACCAATCGTCGCGGTGATCGTCGTCGCCATCCGCTCGGCCAGCGCCTTTTGCAGCCCCGATGCCGACCCGAAATGATGCAGCAGATTGGCGTGCGTCCGCCCGATGCGCGTCGCCACCGCCTTCAACGTCACCGCCTGCGGCCCGGCTTCGATCAGCAGGTCGCGCGCGGCGTCCAGCGCGGCGTCGCGCGACGCTTCGGGGGAGAGGCGTCGCCTGGCTATTGACATTGTTGTAAGTAATTCCCAGATTCCATGCGATGATGTGGAGCAGAACCGTGTCGAAAGCAAAGACTCCCGCCGATCTGACCATCACCCCGCGCGACGTCCGCTTCGGGCGGGGCGGCAGCTATCGGCGCTATTGGCTGAACGATGATCCGATCGCCACCGCCTTCTACAACGCGCTGTCGGTGACCTTTCCGAAGGGCGAAGGCTTCTTCATCGACAGCGTTCGCCAGTTCCGCGACGACGTGCCGCCGCGCCTCGCCGCCGAGATCCGCGCCTTCATCAAGCAGGAGGCGATCCACACCCGCGAACATGTCGCGTTCAACCGCCATGTCGCCGACCAGGGCTATGATACGTCGCGGCTGGAAGCGCGGGTCGATCACGAGCTGGCGATCACGCGAGGCAAGCCGCCGATCGCCAACCTCGCAGCGACGATGGCGCTGGAACATTTCACCGCGATCCTCGCGCATGAACTGGTCGCGAACCCCCGGCATCTGGCCGGCGGGGATCAGGCCGCCGCCGACCTGTGGCGGTGGCACGCGATCGAGGAGATCGAGCATAAGGGCGTGGCCTATGACACCTGGCTGCACGCCACCCGCGACTGGACCCGCCTGAAGCGCTGGTGGGTCAAGACGCTGGTGATGCTGATCGTCACCGCCAAATTCTTCCGCGGGCGCACGGTCGGGATGCTCGATCTGCTCGCGCAGGACGGGTTGACCGGTGCGCGGGTCAAATGGCGGCTGTTCGCCTATGCGTTCGGCCGGCCCGGCATGGCACGTAAGGTCATGGGGATGTGGCTGTCCTTCTTCCTGCCCGGCTTCCACCCGTGGAATCACGATGACCGCGAATTGATCGGGCTGGTCGACAGCGAGTTCGAGGCGGCACGCCTCGCCAGCGCCTGACGCCTTGCCCCGCGTCGCGGCGCGGGGCAGGACGTTCCCCATGCGAACGGTATCGGAAGACGCCTCGGTCCGGCTCTACCACCTCGACGACGAGGGCGGGGTCGCGACGACGATCCTCTATGGCACGCTGAGCGAAGCGATGGCCGCAGCAGCGCGGGAGCCGGAGGAGATACAGGCGGGCCTGTATCTTCAGACGAGCAGCGACGTGGTCGGCTATCTCGACCTGCTGGAGGGGTGAGCCCCCGGCATCAGTTCACCGACCTGGCTTTGTTCCTATCCACGCTCGCCCGTTGCGTCGGGATCAGCGTATCGACGTCCCGCACGGCAAGGGTCCATCGATACAGGGCATCGGCGACGAACGCCCGGAGCTGGAACGGATCGACGACCAGCTGTTTCTGATAGCCCGTGCATCCCCGCGTGCGTTCGATCAGATGCGCCTGGACCGCTGCGGTCGATTGTTCGACGGGGTTGGTCTGAACCAGCCGGATGGCCAGTTCCGGCTGTTCGCGAACCATGCAGATCGTCGTCCTGAAGAAGCGCAGATCGTTGGGCAGGCGTTTGCTGGCGCGCGCATCCTCGCGCATCAGAAATCGCTGCTGCACGACCGGGTCGGCCAGCTGCTCGCGGGTCAAGGCAAGATTGGGGGCAAAGGCGCGGAGCGTTTCGATGATGAAGGCACCGCGATACAGGATTCCGGGATAGGAAGCGGAATCGGCGCGGACATTGACCTGCCCGACCATGCTGACGCCATGCGCACGAACCGCAGCGCCTTCGCCGCAGGTCGACGTCGTCCAGACCATACGGTCCTGCGCCCGCTCCTGTCGTGGGGTGGCGAATACGCCATCGACGACGTCGCGCAGCTGCGCCAGCCGCCTCGGCCCGCCGCGCGTGGCGCACATCGCCGCACGACGCGACGCGTCCTCGAACAGGGTCGCGGATTCGACATCGAAAATGACTGCGGGTGGCGGCAGGATCGTCGTCTGCGGGTTTTGCGGCATCGACAGCCGGCCGCTGACGACGATGTCGGGGTTTGTGGAGGGAGGACTTTCCTGCGCAGTTGCTGGAAACGCGAAGACGAGGCTCGGTAACAGCGCGGGCAAGAAGCGTCTCATACGTCACCTCCCAATTTTGCGACCGACACTATGCGGTACGTCCGTGCGGTGCGCAATGACGATGGTGCATAGATGCCGGCCGCCAGGCTGTCTTACTGATAGCCGCCTTCTTCTTCGCGTTCCTCGGCGGCTTCTTCCTGGACCTCTTCCATTTCTTCCTGTTCGTTCGGCGTTTCGGGATCGATCATCGGGGCGTCCTCTCGTACGGCAGCAGCGCCGTCCGGCTTCAACCAGCCGGACCGGCGTTGCGTTCCGTTGCGATCAGGCGGCAAGCCGCCAGTCGCGCCGCCGTTGCGACAGGTCGATCGCATAGTCGACCGTCTCGACCTCCGCGCCGCGCCCGCGCGAATGGATCATGCTGCGCGTGCCGGTCGGGGCAAAGCCTAGTCGCCGCAGCACCGCGCCCGATGCGGGGTTGTCGACATAATGGCCGGCCTCGACCCGGCCGATGCCCAGCGTCGCGGCAATGTCGAGCGCCGCGCGCCCCGCCTCGGTCGCATAGCCGCGGCCCCATGCCGATGGCGTGATCCAATAGCCGAGCATGTGCGGGACGTCGCCGAGCGGACCGATGCCGATCCCGCCGATCAGGTCGCAGCGTCCCCTATCATGGGCAAAGATCAGGAAGGTCGGGCCGGCGTTACCCTGCCATCCGGCGACGAACGCCTCGGCGTCGCTCAGCGTGTACGGCCACGGCGCGCGCGACAGGTTGCGCACGACGGCCTCGTGCCCCATCGCGGCGTGCAGGGCCGGGACGTCCTCGGTCCAGCCGGGGCGCAGGGTCAGGCGTTCGGTACGGGCGAACATCAGCGTCTCTCCAATACGCCGCGCCTCCGCTAGAGCGGGTTGTGACCATATCGAGGCGTCGTGATTGCCCTGTCGTGTTCGTCCGGCAAGGAGCGGGGCGCAGCAGGTAGCGGCGCTACCTGCAAGCCTCGCGACGCAACCGGCGGGCACGACAGTGTAACCGCCCTGCGGCGGGCCGATCTTGGCTCAGGGCGGCGTCGCTCGTCGGTCACGATGCATCAGCATCGCTCCGCTCCTCGCTTCTTGCCCTGAACCAAAATCGGCTCCGTCACGACGCCTCGATAGGGCCACAACCCGCTCCGAGAAGCGGGCAGGGGCCGGAGAGAGCAATAAAAAAGGGAGCCGGGGTGACCCGCCTCCCTCTTGTTGGCTGGTTCCGTCGCCGGAACCCGGGTCACCCTGGTGGGCGACCCGTGTGGTAGCCCGTTATTCTGCGGCCTGCGCCTGCATCTCGACATACGCGAACTTGCGGCCGAGCTTGCCTTCCTTGAACGCCACGCGGCCGTCGACCAGGGCGAACAGGGTATGGTCCTTGCCCATGCCGACGTTCACGCCCGGGTAGAACTTGGTGCCGCGCTGACGCACGATAATGTTGCCCGCGACCACTTCCTGGCCACCGAACTTCTTCACGCCAAGGCGACGGCCGGCCGAATCACGACCGTTGCGCGACGAACCGCCTGCTTTTTTATGTGCCATGGTTCAAACTCCTCGTATTCGCTCAGGCGCTTATGCGGCGGCGCTGTCGTCAGCGCGCTTGTCGCCGATCGCGGTGATCTTCAGGATGGTGTGCTGCTGGCGATGACCGTTCTTGCGACGGTAGTTGTGCCGGCGGCGCTTCTTGAAGACGATGACCTTCTCGCCCTTCGCCTGCGCGATGATTTCCGCCGAAACCGTCAGCCCTTCGACCGACTTCAGTTCCGAACCTTCGCCAGCAAGGAGCACGTCACCGAGCGTCACGTTGCTGCCAGCTTCGCCGTCGAGCTTCTCGACGACGATCTTGTCTCCTGCGGCAACGCGATACTGCTTGCCGCCCGTGCGCACGATTGCGAACATGGCCCTTGCTTCTTTCCCAAATGCAATATGTCCGCGTGGAGATACCCCACGCGGCAAGTGGATCGTGACTAGGCAAGCCGATCCGCGCTGTCAATGGCGAAGGCGCGATTCGAGCCCAAAAGCGATGTTGCAGCGCCGCAACGGTGGCGTGACAATCGTGTGACCGGACACCCTGCCGCCTTGCGCCAGAATATTACGTGCGAGAGGTTCAGGGGGCAACGGTCGGGGCAATGGTCCCGGCCTGGGGGAGATTTTCATGCGTAAAGCCGTTTTCAGCGCCCTGTTCCTGTCGAGTGCGCTGGTCGCCATTCCCGCCTTCGCACAGGTCGCCGACGCACCGCCGCCTGCCGACCAGGTGCCGGCGGGCGAGGAGATCCTGGTGGTCGGCACGCGTGCGCAGGGCCGCACCGTGGCCGAAAGCCCGGTGCCGGTCGACGTCATCACCGGCGATGCGCTGGTCAATGCCGGCTATACCGAAACCAACAAGCTGCTGAACCAGCTGGTCCCGTCGTTCAACTTTCCGCAGCCCTCGATCACCGACGGCACCGACGTCGTGCGGCCCGCGACGCTGCGCGGTCTGTCGCCCGACCAGACGCTGGTGCTGGTCAACGGCAAGCGGCGCCACACCACCTCGCTGCTCAACGCCAACGGCTCGGTCGGGCGCGGTTCGTCGGCGGTCGACCTCAACACGATTCCCAGCCTCGCGATCGAGCGGATCGACGTGCTGCGTGATGGTGCCTCTTCGCAATATGGTTCCGATGCGATCGCCGGCGTCATCAACGTCCAGCTCAAGCGCCGCGAAGGTGGCCGCGCGACGATGACCTATGGCAAATATATCTCGTCGATGGAGGGTGTTGGCGAGGTTTCGGGCATCGCGCGCCAGGCGAACGGCCAGCCGCAGGTCCGCGCCGACGGCACCTATGTGCTGGAGGAAACCGGGCGCGATCGTGAGGTCCGCGATGGCCGCACTGTCACCTTCGCCGCCAATATGGGCCTTCCGATGGGGGAAACCGCCTATCTGAACCTGACCGGTGAATATCGCGACCGCAACCCGACCGACCGCGCCGGCTACGACCCGCGCCGGCTCTATCCCCTGCTCGGCAACGGCAATGTCGACCCGCGCGAATTCACCGCCAACCGCGTCAATCACCGCTACGGCGATGCGAAGACGACGGACTTCAACTTCTTCCTGAACGGCGGTGTGGACATCGGCGCCACGTCCGAACTCTATATTTTCGGCAGCTACGGCGTGCGTGACGGCGAAAGCGCCGCCTTTTTCCGTCGGGCTTCGGGTCGCGACACCATTGGCAACATCCAGGACCTGCGCAACTGCACCTTCACCGGCACGGTCTGCACGCCTTATTACGCCGATGGCTTCCTGCCGCTCATCACCAGCCAGATGGAGGATTTCTCCGGCGCGCTGGGCGTGAAGGGCGAAGTGGCCGGGTTCAAATACGACCTGTCCTATGTCTACGGCACCAACAGCTTCGATTTCCGGATCGAGAACAGCTACAACGCGTCGTTCGGCCCGCAATCGCAGCGGGCGTTCAACGCGGGCGGTACGCGGTTTGGGCAGCAGACCGTCAACCTCGACCTGCAGCGTGAGCTGAGCGTCGGCTTCCTGTCGTCGCTATCGCTGGCGCTGGGTGGCGAATATCGCAACGAGAATTACAAGATCGTCGCCGGCGAATTGCAAAGCTATGCCGCCGGACCGTTCGCGTTCAGCAACGGTGCCGCTGCCGGATCGCAGGGCTTCCCCGGCTTCTCGCCCAACAGCCGCGTCGATGCGTCGCGCGACAGTTTCGCGGGCTATGCCGAACTGGACGCGAAGGTCAGCGATGCGTTCAACGTGGTCGCCGCCGGCCGCTACGAACATTACAGCGATTTCGGCGATACGGTGAACGGCAAGCTCGCTGCGCGCTTCGCGCCGGTCGAATGGGCGGCGCTCCGCGGCTCGATATCGACCGGGTTCCGTGCGCCGAGCCTCGCGCAGCAGTTCTTCTCGTCCTTCGCCACGCAGAATATCGGCGGGACACTGGTCGAGATCGGCACCTTCCGCGTCGGCGATCCGGTCGCGCGTGCGCTGGGTTCGCGTCAGCTCGAGGCGGAAAAGTCGCTGAATATCGGCGGTGGCCTGACGCTCACCCCGCTGCGCGGGCTGACGCTGACCGCCGACTATTACAACATCAAGATCAACGATCGCATCATCCTGTCCGAAAACCTGCAGGGCACGGCGGTCGTCGCCGTGCTGCGCGCGGCGGGCATTCAGGACATCACCTCGGCGCGCTTCTTCATCAACGGCATCGACACCCGGACCCAGGGCGTCGAGGTGGTCGGCACCTATCGCGTGCCGGACCTGGGTATCGGCAGCGTCACGCTGACCGCCGGCTATAACTATAACCAGACCGACATCACCGATCGGTCGACGCTGTCGGCGATCCCGGGTGTTACCCTGTTCGGGCGGCAGGAATCGCTGCGCCTGACCGAGGGGCAGCCGCGGTCGAAGGTCAATCTGGGCCTCGACTGGTCGCAGGGCATCTTCGGGATCACGGCGCGCACGAACCGCTTCGGCAACACGCTGTCGCCGGGTGGCGCGGCGATCACCGATGTCGAGCTGGAACCGAAGTGGCTAACCGATCTCGAACTCCGCGCGACGCCGGGGCAGTTCGAGCTGGCGATCGGCGCGAACAACCTGTTCGACGTCTATCCGACGCGCAACCCGATCCTCGGCGCGACGGCTATCAACAACTACTTCATTCCCTATTCGAGCTTCTCGCCGTTCGGCTTCAACGGGCGCTATCTGTACGCCCGCGCCGGCGTGAAGTTCTGACGAGGGGCGGGCGGGCAGGGGCATCGCGCGCCTGCCCGTCGCCTACTATTTCGCCGGGATCTTGGTCCCCAGCAGGACCAGCCGGTCACCGGTAATCCCGAACCAGTGGGGAACGCCCGCCGGGATCAACAGGACGTCGCCCGGTTTCAGCGGCCGGTCGAGCGGATCGACGATCCGGTCGCCCTCGATCAGACCGGGCTGCGTCTGCTTCCCGCCCTCCATCGACTTGCCGGTCCTGAGGGTGCCGGCGCCAGCGATGACGATGGCATATTCCGCCTGATCGGGATGCACCGCCGGTCGGCCCGGCGCCTTCCAATATTCCAGCGCCGCGACCCGTTCCCCGTCGCGGACCACCGGTTCCCACGCAAAGCCCTGGCCGGGCTTCATCGCCTTGCCCATTGCTTCCACGCGGGCGGCGATGTCATTGCCGCTCGCGAAGTCCTGGCCCGTAGTCGGCGCAGCCAAGAGCAGGGCAAGCGGCGCGAGGCGTAGCGCGATGCTCATGCCCGGCCGTCCAGCCGGATGGTGCGGTTTTCGCGTGCCGATCGGTAGATGGCCTCGATGATCCGCATGTCGCGCAATCCTTCCTCACCGGAGACGATCGGGGTCCGACCCGTCGCGACACATTGGGCCAGATGGTCGAGTTGCCCGGCGAATTGCGTCTTTGCCGGGCCGGGCGGCGGCGTGACTTCGCGCTCGCGGCCGTTGCCGACCCACATCCGTTGCCCCGCATAGCCGGTCGCGGGCTCCAGCTCGATCCGGCCCTTGTCGCCCATCAGCAGGATGTGATTGTGGTTGGCGCTGTAGGAGGATTGGCAGCTGCCGATCGCGCCGGAGGGAAATTCCAGCGTCCAGTCGATCATGTCCTCCACATCGGTAAAGCGCGGGTCGCGGCGGTCGGTCGACTCCCGCGCGGTAACCGCCACCGGCTCCTCGCCGGTCATGTAGCGTGCCGCCTGCAGGCTGTAGACGCCCATGTCCATCAGCGACCCGCCGCCCGACAGGGCGCGCTTCAGCCGCCACATCGTCGGGTCGCTTGCCGTGAAGCCGTGTTCCGACCGAATATAACGGATCTTGCCCGCGGCACCGCTCTTCGCCAGTCGCATCGCTTCGAGATTGTACGGCTCGAAATGACAACGATAACCGATCATCAGCTTGCGATCGGCCTTGCGACAGGCGGCGATCATCGCCTCGCATTCGGCGACCGATACCGCCATCGGCTTTTCGCACAGCACATGCTTGCCGGCCTGTGCGGCGCGAATGGTGTATTCGGCATTCATCGCATTGGGCAGGCAGACATACACGATGTCGACCGCCGGATTGTCGCGAATGCGGTCGAAATCGCGGTAGTTGTAGATCGATCCGGCGGGAAGATTGTGCTCGGCGGCGACCTTCTCCGCCTTGGCCCGGTCGCCGCTGACGACCGCCGCCAGCCGGCTGTGTCGGCAGTTGGCGAATTCGGGGATGATCCGGCCCAGGCCGTAATTGCCGAGCCCGACGATGGCATAGCCGAGCGGCCGGTCGCCGGCGGCAAATCCCCGTGTACTCGATGCCAGCGACAGCGCGGCCGCGCTGAGGATCAGATCGCGGCGGGCAAGTTCCATCTCGGCATCTCCAGCGGTTATGCGGGTACGATGGCGCCGGAGCTAGAAGCGAACAAGCTATTTGTCGGATTATACTGTATCGTCGGTAGCGGCGATTTGGGCTGCCGGATCGGTATCGGCGCGCATCCGCCGCTGTTCGGTCAACACCTGCCACCCGGTCAGGAACAGCGCGCCCGCGACCGGTCCGACGACGATCCCGCTCAACCCCATCAGGTCGATCCCGCCCAGCGTCGTCACCAGCACCAGCCAGTCGGGCAGGCCGGTATCGCGCCCGACCAGCACCGGGCGCAGGATATTGTCGGCAAGACCGATGACGAGCACGCCCGACAGGATCACGACGACCCCCTGCCAGATCGCGCCTGTCGCAAGCAGATAGATGGCGACCGGAGTCCAGATCAGCGCCGGCCCGACGGCGGGCAACAGCGCGACGATCGCCATCACCACGCCCCAGAGCAAGGCGGCCGGCAGACCGACGATCCAGAAGGTGATGGCGCCCAGCGCACCCTGCACGAGGGCGACCACGCCGGACCCCTTGATCGTCGCGCGCACGACGGCGACGAACTTGTCGGCCAGCCGCTGCGCCACGCCGGGTTCGAGCGGCAGCGCGCGGACGACGGCAGGGCCGATCCGCTCGCCATCGCGGAGCAGGAAGTAGGTGACGTACAGGCCGACGCCGAAGGCCAGCAGGAACGCCGCGGCGTTCGCGCCGATCGACAGCGCGCTGCGGGCGAGGACGCTGGCGCTGGCGCTGGCGGCCTGCGAAATCTTCAGCTGGGCGCGTTCAAAGCTGCCGAAGCCGGCGCTGTCGATCGCCCGGCGGATTCGTTCGGGCAGGGCGCCATGGACCTGTTCGAAATAGGTCGCGAAGTTGATCTGTCCTGTGCGCAGCTGGCCGTACACGCCCGCTGCCTGATCGATGACCATGCTGACGATGATCATCGCCGGAATGACGACCGCGACCGTGATGATCAGCAGCGTCAGCGCGGCGGCAAGGTTGCGCTGTCCCGGCCGCCAGCGCAGCAGACGCTGAAACAGGGGCTGGAAGAGCAAAGCCGCCAACGCTGCCCATAGCAACGCGCCGATGAAGCTGGAGACGACCAGCGTCAGCGCGACGGTGATCAATGCCAGAAACAGGATGAACCCGCCGGATTCGACGCGTTGACGGACGATTGCCATGCAGGACAGCCTCGGTTTCGTTCAATGCCGGCCGGTCGCCGGGCAGTTTCGTTGCGGGGGCGGAACGCCTCGCCGGCTTCTATGCTCCCTCGGCCGTCGTCGAAAGGGCGAAAACCAGGTGTTCGATTATCGTGTCACCTCCGAACAGCGGGGGCGCGTTCGCCAGTTGGCGACGTGGGCGATGGCCAGAGTGACCGCACCGATCGACGTCACCGCCCTCTCCGCCAGTTCGCTATCGATCGCAAACGCCCCGATCCCCAGCAACGTCAGGCCGAGTGCGGCCACAAGAACCGGCGCTCGGCGGCCGTGGCGAACGACGCCGGACCACATGGCGAGGATGCTGGTCGGCACGGCGATGGCGAAGGCTGCGGCGTGGAAGGATTCCGGAACAGCTAGCATCGTGGCCAGCACGGGCAAGGCGATCAACAGGGTCGGCAGCAAGAGGCAGTGGATCAGGCAGAGCAGCGAGGCTGTGACGGCGAACCCGTCGAGCAGCTTCTGTCTGTGCGGGGCGGAGCGGGGGAGGGTAGGGGAATGGCCGGGCATGGATCGGATCAACCTAATGAGAATGATACAACATATCATTCCCGTCCTGACGGATCGCAAGGGTGCCGCGAAAATATCACTTCGGCACATGCTCTGCAGAAGAGCCGGCCCGTTACTGTTGGAAAGCCCGCCATGATCCCTGCAGCGTGCGCTTCAATCGCGCTGTCGCTGGTGACCCCTACGAGAATCGAACTCGTGTTTTCGCCGTGAGAGGGCGACGTCCTAACCGCTAGACGAAGGGGCCGTTTGCGGGAGGGGCGCTCCTACGCTCCCTTCGACATGGCGTCAAGTTGCCAAAGGTGTCGCGAAATGCGTAATCGACGGTCAGGAAAGTTTCGATTCGATACGTATACCGTTCAGGAAAGCGAAACCTTTTGATTTCCCATGCTTTGAACCCGGTGAACCATTCATCGCAGGGCAAGCATCATGGCCAAGGCCGTTCCCGTCATCCTCTCGTTGATCCCCCTCGCTGCCGTGATCGGTGCTTGCGTGGCGTGCCCCTGACCCACACACATGTTGCCACATCGCCAACCAAAAAAGGCCGCCGGATCGCTCCGGCGGCCTTTCCTGTTGGTCGTAGCGGCGGGGATCAGCCCTGCGCTTCTTCCGTGTTCGCGTCGTCGCGGGCGATTTCGCCCGGCTCGGCGTTGGGATCGTAATCCTCGGTGAAGCCGGCATCGTCACGCTCGAACATCGAGGCCATGACGTCGACGCCCTGCGCCTGCATCTCGGCTTCTTCCGGCGAGCGGGCGACGTTCACCTTGACGGTGACCGACACTTCCGGGTGGAGCGCGATCTTCACGTCGTGCAGGCCGATCGCCTTGATCGGACGGTCGAGGGCGACCTGCGACTTGTCGACCTTATGGCCGTCGGCGACCAGCGCGTCGACCAGATCGCGAACCGCGACCGAACCGTAGAGCTGACCGGTGTTCGACGACTGACGGATCAGCGTGACCGAAACGCCTTCCAGCGTCTTGGCTTCGGCTTCGGCGTCGGTGCGACGGGCGGCGTTCTCTGCGACGATCCGCTCGCGGTTCGCCTCGAACACCTTCTTGTTGGCTTCGTTGGCGCGCAGCGCCTTCTTGCGCGGCAGGAGGAAGTTACGGGCGAAGCCGTCCTTTACCTTCACCACGTCGCCGATGGCGCCGAGCTTCTCGACGCGTTCCAGCAGAATGACGTCCATGTTGGGCGCTCCTTACTTAACGATGTAGGGCAGCAGGCCCAGATGGCGGGCGCGCTTGATGGCCTGGGCCAGTTCGCGCTGCTTCTTGGCGCTCACCGAGGTGATGCGCGACGGGACGATCTTGCCGCGTTCGGACACGAAGCCCTGCAGCAGACGAACATCCTTGTAGTCGATCCGGGGAGCGTCCTTCGCGGAGAAGGGGCAGCTCTTGCGGCGGCGGAAAAACGGACGTGCCATGGGTGCTGCTCCTTACGCTTCGACTTCGGCCGACGGCTCGCGCTCACGGCGCGGACCACGGTCGTCACGATCACGGCCGCCACGACGGTCGCCACGCTCCGAACGCTCGCTCTTGCGCATCATCACGGTCGGACCTTCTTCATGGGCGTCAACCTTGACGGTCATGAAGCGGATCACGTCTTCGTTGATCTGCGTCTGGCGCTCCAGCTCGGCCACGACGTCGCCCGGCGCGTCGATTTCGAGCATGACGTAATGCGCCTTGCGGTTCTTCGCGATGCGATAGGCGAGGCTGCGCAGGCCCCAGGTCTCGGTCTTCACGACCTTGCCGTTCATGTCCTGAACGATCTTCGTGGCGGTTTCCGCCAGCGCGTCCACCTGCGCCTGTGCCAGATCCTGGCGCGCAAGGAACACGTGCTCGTAGAGAGCCATGTGTCTTTCTCGTCTGTTGGCCGATCGCTGACGCCGCGACCATCGCGAACGCCCCTCCGGCTGTCGTCTTCAAATGCAGTCCGGGGCGACAGGCACTGGTCCCGTCACCCCGGATGCGCATCCCCTTACCCGAATCGGGCGGAAAGGCAAGGTCAGTTGAGGAGCGCGCCGCCGACCACCGCGCCGATCAGCCCGCTGGCGATCGCGATCAGAACTGCGTCGTTGCCCGACTGCACCCACTGATAACCGCGGGGCGGCGCATAGACGCCGCGCTGCCGATAGGCGCGATAGTCGATCTGGCGATAGTTGGGCGCCCGGTTGCGGTCGAACCGCTGGCCGCGCTGCCAGTTCGTATAGCGGGCCGGCTGCTGGCGAACGACGGTCCGGCGGACATTCTGGCCATGGCGGTTCTTTTCGACGACCACGGTCCGGCCGGGGCGTTCCTTGATGACGGTGCGGCTCTGCGCCGATGCGGCCATCGGGGTGGCGAGCAACGATGCGGTCATCGCGGCGAGGATCAGCTTCTTCATCTCACGTCTCCATTGGATTTGCTGTTGGAGCCAAGATGGCGATGCCCTGTAACCGGCGTTTGTCAGCAAAGCCGCGAAATGGTCGCAGTCCGTCGCAACACGCCCCCTTGCGTTCAGCTTGGCCGAAGGACTAGGCCGCGCGGCTTGGATTTGCAGGAGACGTCGGCGATGCGCGCATTCATCTTTCCGGGGCAGGGGAGCCAGTCGGTCGGCATGGGTGCCGCGCTTGCCGCGGCCAGCCCCCACGCCCGCGAAGTGTTCCAGGAAGTCGACGAGGCGCTGGGGCAGCATCTCTTTCGCCTGATGACCGAGGGTCCCGATGCCGACCTGCTGCTGACCGAAAATGCCCAGCCGGCGATCATGGCGAACGCCATCGCGACGTTGCGCGTGCTGGAGCGGGAGGGCGGCATCCGCCTGGCCGACAAGGCCGATTTCGTGGCGGGGCATTCGCTGGGCGAATATACCGCGCTATGTGCCGCCGGTGCGCTGAACCTGTCGACCACCGCGCGGCTGCTGAAGCTGCGCGGGCAGGCGATGCAGGCGGCGGTGCCGGTGGGCGAGGGGGCGATGGCCGCGCTTCTCGGCGCCGATCTGGCCAAGGCGCAGGCGTTGGCAGAGGCGGCGGCCGAGGGTGAAGTCTGCACCGTGGCCAACGACAACGATCCGTCGCAGGTCGTGATCTCGGGCGCGAAGGCGGCGATCGAACGCGCCGTGCCGCTCGCCAAGGACATGGGGATCAAGCGGGCGGTGGTGCTGCCCGTGTCGGCGCCGTTCCATTGCCCGATGATGCAGCCCGCTGCCGATGCGATGGCGGCGGCGCTGGCCGATGTCGCGCTGTCGGCGCCGGTCGTGCCGGTCTATGCCAACGTCACCGCCGCTCCGGTCGCCGATCCGGAGACGATCCGCACGCTGCTGGTCGAGCAGGTGACCGGCATGGTTCGCTGGCGGGAATCGGTGCTGGCGATGCAGGATGCTGGGGTCGGCGACTTCGTCGAACTGGGCGGCAAGGTGCTCGGCGCGATGGTCAAGCGCATCGCGCCGGATGCGACGGCGACCAGCGTGGTGACGATGGCCGATATCGAAGCGCTGGTGGGGCGGTTGTAAATCGGTTCACGCGGAGGCGCGGAGACGCGGAGGAAGTATGGACCTGGAAGCAATCTCCGGTGATGTTGTCGACGTTGCGCTGCGACTGCACCGGGAATTGGGTCCGGGCCTTCTGGAAAGCGTTTACGAGATGCTGTTGGCCGGGCGGCTTGAACAAATGGGGCATTCCGTTGTGCGTCAGCAGCCGATCGACGTCGTGTTTGACGGACAATGCTTCCGCGCGGCTTTCAAGATCGATTTGCTCGTCGCCGGGCGCTTGTTAGTGGAGGTCAAATCGGTGGACCGGCTGGCACCGGTTCATGGCAAACAGCTTCTGACCTATTTGCGACTGACGAAACAGCCCGTAGGGCTGCTCATCAATTTTGGCGGCGAAACGCTCAAGGAGGGGCTACGCCGGATCGTCAACGACTACCGCCCCTCCGCGTCTCCGCGCCTCCGCGTGAACCAATCTTCCGGAGAATGAAATGTTCGACCTAACGGGAATGACCGCCCTTGTGACCGGTGCCAGCGGTGGCCTCGGCTCGGCGATTGCCAAGGGCCTTGCCGCGCAGGGTGCGCGCCTTGCCTTGTCCGGCTCCAATGCTGCCAAGCTGGAGGCGTTCGCCGCCGAACTGGGCGGGGATCATGTGCCGCTGGTGTGCGACCTGTCCGATGGCGCGGCGGTCGATGGGCTGGTGCCGCAGGCGGTGGCGGCGCTCGGGAAGCTCGATATCCTCGTCAACAATGCCGGGGTCACGCGCGACAACCTCGCCATGCGCATGAAGGATGACGAATGGGACCAGGTGATCCGCGTCAACCTCGAAGCCGCGTTCCGGCTGTGCCGTGCCGCCGCCAAGCCGATGATGAAGGCCCGTTTCGGCCGGATCGTCTCGATCACCTCGGTCGTCGGGCAGACCGGCAATCCGGGGCAGGCCAATTATGCTGCGTCGAAGGCGGGACTGGTCGGCATGTCGAAGGCGGTGGCCGCAGAACTCGCCAGCCGCGGCATCACCGTCAACTGCGTCGCGCCCGGTTTCATGTCTTCGGCGATGACCGACGTGCTGCCCGAAGCGCAGAAAACCGCCCTGCTGGGCAAGATTCCGGCCGGGGCGTTGGGCACGGGCGATGACGTCGCCGCTGCGGTCGCCTATCTGGTCAGCCGCGACGCCGGTTACGTGACCGGCCAGACGATCCATGTGAACGGCGGGATGGCGATGGTATGAGCGTGATGCTGATGGCGGCGATGCTGGCCGCGGGCGATGCCAATGTCGTCAAATGCGCGGTCGCCAAGCTGCCCAAGGGCGACCTGGCGAAGATGCAGCAGGGCATGATCGTCGGCGTGCTGGAAGGCAAGAAGCCGACGCCGGCAACGGACGCGCTGGTGAAGGCGACCCGTCGCCATGCCGCGACCTGCCAGCCCGGCACCGGCAAGGCGGACGCGCGCGCGGGTGATATCGTCGTCACCAGCATCGCCGTCGAGGCGCTGGCGTCCGGGCTTTCGGCCAAGGGCGTCGATCCGGTGGCGGTCAACCGCCGCCTGAGCCAGACGCCGCCTGCCGTCCTGAACGCCTTTCTGGCGCGCAAGCAGACGGCCGAGGTCGACGCCTTCATGGAAGGCATGATGAACCTTGCCGGGGCGAAAAAGGCGGATACGCGTGTCCAGCGGCTGATGGGCGGGTACGCCTTCAACGCCGCGACGCTGGCCCGGTTGTTCGCTGCCAAGGGGTAATGCGTCCGCACCGGCGCTCTTGCGCGCGGGCCGGACGCGCTTTAGGGGCGTTCAGGTAAGAAACACCCCGAATGTGAAGAGGGAATGAATATGAGCGAGACCGCCGAACGCGTTAAGAAGATCGTCGTCGAGCATCTCGGCGTCGAAGCGGAAAAGGTTACCGAAGACGCGAGCTTCATCGACGATCTGGGCGCGGACAGCCTCGACATCGTCGAGCTGGTAATGGCGTTCGAGGAAGAATTCGGCGTCGAGATCCCCGACGATGCCGCCGAGAAGATCACGACCGTCAAGGACGCGATCACCTATATCGACGAGCACAAGGGCTGATCCGGCCGGGGCGGCCCCGCCGCCCTGCCGATTGCCATGATTTCACGGCCCCCCGTCCCGGCGAAAAGCCATGGGCGGGGGGTCGTTCGTTACGTATCTGAACGGAGAGAATGCCATGCGCCGCGTAGTCGTGACCGGCCTCGGCCTCGTGACCCCGCTGGGTGCCGAGGTGGAAACCGCCTGGAAGAACCTGATCGCCGGCAAGTCGGGCGCGGGTCCGATCACGCATTTCGATGCGTCGAACCAGAAGTGCCAGATCGCGTGCGAGGTGAAGCCGGCGGACCATGAATATGGCTTCGATCCGAACAAGCGGGTCGATCACAAGATCCAGCGGCAGGTCGATCCGTTCATCATCTATGGCATCGATGCCGCCGGGCAGGCGCTGGAAGATGCCGGCCTGACCGAGATGGACGAGGCGACGAAGCTGCGCGCCGGCGTGTCGATCGGTTCGGGTATCGGCGGCCTGCCGGGGATCGAGATCGAGTCGGTCAACCTGCACGAACGTGGTCCGGGTCGGGTCAGCCCGCATTTCGTGCATGGCCGGCTCATCAACCTGATCAGCGGGCAGGTGTCGATCAAGTACGGGCTGATGGGTCCGAACCATGCGGTCGTGACGGCGTGCTCGACCGGCGCGCATTCGATCGGCGATGCCGCGCGGATGATCCGCGACGACGATGCCGACATCATGCTGGCGGGCGGCGCGGAAAGCACCGTCAACCCGCTGGGCGTCGCCGGCTTTGCGCAGGCGCGGGCGCTCAACATGAGCATGAACGACCGTCCGACCGAAGCCAGCCGCCCCTATGACAAGGATCGCGACGGCTTTGTGATGGGCGAGGGCGCCGGCGTCATCGTGCTCGAGGAATATGAGCACGCCAAGGCGCGCGGCGCGAAAATTTATGCCGAGGTCGTCGGCTACGGCCTGTCGGGCGATGCCTATCACGTCACCGCGCCGCATCCCGAGGGCAAGGGTGCCGAGAATGCGATGCGCATGGCGCTGCGCAAGGCGGGCATGGAACCGAGCGACATCGATTACATCAACGCGCACGGCACCTCGACCATGGCGGACACAATCGAACTCGCCGCCGCCAAGCGCGTGTTCGGCAACGATCTGTCGGGTGCGTCGATGTCGAGCACCAAGTCGGCGATCGGCCATCTGCTGGGCGGTGCCGGTGCGGTCGAGAGCATCTTCTGCATTCTCGCGCTGCGCGACCAGATCGTGCCGCCGACGCTGAACCTCCACAATCCCGACGAGGGGACCGAGGGTGTCGATCTGGTGCCGCTGGTCGCGAAGAAGCGGCAGGTGCGCGCGGTGCTGAACAACTCGTTCGGTTTCGGCGGCACCAATGCGTCGCTGGTGATGAAGGCGATCTGACGCGATGCGCCGGATCGGATGCCTTGGCCTGATCCTCGGACTGCTTGCCATTGGCGGGCTGTTCCTGGTGATGCAGAGCTGGGGCGGGGCCGGTCCGGCGGAGCGCACGCTGACGGTGACGGTGCCGCAGGGGGCGAGCCTCGCCTCCGCCGCCGAGCAGCTGGAAGAGGCTGGCGCTATCAGCTCGGCCAGCCGCTTCCGCCTGCTCGCGCGGTTCCTTGGCAGCGACGATCCGATCCGCGCCGGGGAGTATCGTATCCCCAAGGGGCTGAGCCAGGCGGATGTGCTGAAGCTGCTGCAGGGCGGTCGCACGCTGCAGCGCTTCGTGATGGTGCCAGAGGGCTGGCCCTCGATCCTGGTGCAGGAAGCGGTGGCGAAGGCGCCGCAGATGGAGGGCACCGCGCCGCTGCCGGCCGAGGGCAGCATCCTTCCCGACAGCTACAGCTATGAACGCGACGGCGACCGCGCGGCGCTGGTCAAGCGGATGCAGATGGCGATGGACCGCTACCTCGCCGCGGCATGGAAGAAGCGCAAACCCACGACCGTCGTGAAGTCGCCGCGCGAGGCGCTCATCCTCGCCTCGATCGTCGAGAAGGAAACCGGCAAGGCTTCGGAGCGCCGCATGGTCGCGGCGGTTTACTCGAACCGTCTTCGCAACGGTATGCGGTTGCAGGCCGATCCGACCGTTATCTACCCGATTACCAAGGGAAAACCGCTTGGCCGGCGCATCCGCAAGTCGGAGTTGCAGGCGAAGAACGGGTACAACACCTATGCGTCGGCGGGGTTACCGGTCGGGCCGATCGCCAATCCGGGCAAGGCGTCGATCGATGCGGTGCTCGATCCGGCGGAGACCAAGGCGCTGTATTTCGTCGCCGACGGCACCGGTGGGCATGTGTTTGCCGAGACGCTGGCCGAGCATAACGCGAACGTGAAGAAGTGGTACGACATCCGCCGGGCGCGGGGCGAGATGTAACCTTGTATGTCCTCCCCATTCATGGGGAGGGGGACCATGCGCAGCATGGTCGAAGGGGAGTGCCGCACACGCAACGACCGCTCGCGGCAACGCCCCTCCACCAGCTTCGCTGGTCCCCCTCCCCGCGGAGCGGGGAGGATCTTATGCCTTTAGACCCGCTGCGGCATGCGCCCGCGTTTCGGTTTCGGCGTGGGTTGCGCCGACGATCCAGCTGCCGCCGACGCAGAGCACCGGATCGAACGCCAGCCATTCGGGCGCGCTGGCTTCGGTGATGCCGCCGGTCGGGCAGAACTTCGCCTGGTAGAAGGGCGCGGCGAGCGCCTTCAGCGCCTTCAGGCCGCCCGATGCTTCGGCCGGGAAGAACTTGAAATGGGTGAGGCCCAGGTCGAGGCCGCGCATGATGTCGCCGGCATTGGCGATGCCCGGCAGGAACGGCACGCGGCTGTCGATGATCGGGCGCGCAATCGTTTCGGTGAGGCCGGGCGAGACGATGAATTCCGACCCCGCGTCCATCGCCTGCTTGAACTGTTCGGCGCTGACGACGGTGCCGGCACCGACGATCGCGCCCTCGACGTTCTTCATTTCGGCAATGGCTTCGAGTGCGGCGGGGGTGCGTAGCGTCACCTCCAGCACGCGCAGGCCGCCCTTTACCAGCGCCTCCGCCATCGGGCGGGCTTGCGCCGCGTCATGGACGACGAGGACCGGGATGACCGGGCTGGTCTGCATGATGTCGGAAATGGTGACGGTCATCGTGCGTGCTCCTGCGCAAAGGCGGCGGCGGCCCCGAACAGGCCGGGCTGGGGATGGGTGATGAGTTTGACGGGGATGCCGGCCATCAGCGTCTGGAACCGGCCCTTCGACGTGAAGCGCGTACCGAAACCCGATTCGAGCAGATGGTCCTTCAACCGCAGGCCGAGGCCGCCGGCGATCACCACCGCCTTCGCTCCCTGCGCCAGCGCAAGGTCGCCGGCAACGGCCCCGAGCGTCAGGCAGAAGCGGTCGAGCGCGGCGACGGCGATACTGTCGGTGCCCTCCAGCGCGGCGGCCCAGATCGTCTTGTCGTCGCTATGGGCCAGCGAGACGCCTTCGATCTCCGCCAGCGTTTCATACCATGCGACGATCGACGGACCGGCACAGGCACGTTCGTTCGACCCGCGACCATGGGCACGGCGCAGCCGCTTGAGCAGCGCATCCTCGATCCCGTCGAGCGGTGCGAAGTCCTGATGCCCGCCTTCGGTTTCGAGGACGTGATAGCGATCGGCGGCGCGCAGCAGCTGGGCGACGCCAAGGCCGGTGCCGGGGCCGCAGATGGTGACGACGCCCCGGTCAGGCAGCGGGCCTTCGGGGCCGCAGAGATGGATGAAATCCTCGTCCGCCACCTGTGCGACGGCATGGCCGACCGCGCCGAAGTCGTTTATGATCGTCCAGGTTTCGACGCCCAACCGCTCCTGCATCAGCGGCGGGCGGATGATCCAGGGGTTGTTGGTGAACTTGATCAGCGTGTCGTTGACCGGAGAGGCGACGGCAAGGCTGGCGGCCTTGGGCAGCGGGCGGCCAAGATCGCGTTCGAAGGCGCGCCATGCCAGTTGGAGGCTGCCATGTTCGGCAACCTTCTGCGTGATCGGTTCGCCCAGATGGACGACCTGGCCGTTCTCGACCTCGGCGATCGCGAAGCGGGCGTGCGTTCCGCCGATATCTACCGCAACGACTTCCATGACCTCTCCTTATAGCCCGAAAGCGTATCCCCGCGAAGGCGGGGATCCAGAGTTATGCAGGTTCACGCCTGTAACTCTGGACCCCCGCCTGCGCGGGGGTACGTCATAATATGGTCGGCTGTTACAGCCCCGCCGCGGCCAGCATCGCCGATCCGCCGGCTTCCGCCTCGCTCGCGCCCTGCCGCATCATTGCGAAGATTTCGCGACCGGTGCCATCCGCCGCCGGCGGGACGGGTGCGTGTTCACGCGCGTCCCATTCGTCCGCCGGGACCAGTGCCTGCAGCGTGTTGGCATTGGCGTCGAGACGGATCACGTCACCGTCACGCAGCTTGCCGATCGGACCGCCGCCCAGCGCTTCGGGCGACAGGTGGATCGCGGCCGGCACCTTGCCCGACGCGCCCGACATGCGTCCATCGGTGACCAGCGCCACGCGGAAGCCGCGATTTTGCAGCACGCCCAGCGGCGGGGTCAGCTTGTGCAGTTCGGGCATGCCGTTGGCCTTAGGACCCTGATGCCGGACGACGACCACGACGTCGCGGTCGAGTTCGCCGGCCTTGAACGCCGCCTGCACCGCTGCCTGATCGCTGAACACGCGGCAGGGCGCTTCGATGACCCAGCGATCGGGATCGACCGCCGACACCTTGATACAGGCGCGGCCGATATTGCCCTGCAGGATGCGGAAGCCGCCTTCGTGCGAGAAGGGCGCGTCGATGGTACGGACGATGGTGTCGTCGCCGCTCGTCGCGGCGTGATCCTTCCAGACGAGCTGGTCGTTCTCGATCGTCGACTGGCGGCCATAGGCGGCCATGCCGTCCTTCGCGATGGTCAGGACGTCGTCATGGAGCAGTCCGCCGCGCAGCAGCTCGCGGATGACGAAGGAAGGGCCGCCGGCATCCTCGAACCCGTTCACATCGGCCGATCCGTTGGGATAGACGCGGGTGAGCAGCGGCACGACGTCGCTCAGACGGTTGAAATCGTCCCAATCGATGATGATCCCGGCCGAACGCGCGATGGCGGGCAGGTGGATCAGGTGGTTGGTCGAGCCGCCGGTCGCGAGCAGCACGATGGCGGCGTTCACGATCGCCTTCTCATCGACCACCCGCCCGATCGGACGATAATCGTCGCCGTCCCAGCCGACTTCGGCCAGACGGTGCACGGCGTAGCGGGTCAGTTCCTGACGACGCTTCGTACCCGGATTGGCGAAGGCGGCGTCGGGGACATGCAGGCCCATCGCCTCGACCATCATCTGGTTCGAATTGGCGGTGCCGTAGAAGGTGCAGGTGCCCTTGCCATGATAGGCGGCGATTTCGGCGTCGAGCAGTTCCTCGCGGCCGACTTTCCCTTCGGCATAGGCTTCGCGGACCGCTGCCTTCTGCTTGTTGGGGATGCCCGAGCGCATCGGACCGCCGGGGATCAGTACCATCGGCAGATGGCCGAAGCGCAGCGCGCCCATCAGCAGGCCGGGTACGATCTTGTCGCAGATGCCGAGCAGCGCGGCACCCTCGAACGTGCCGTGGCTGAGCGCCACCGCGGTCGACAGCGCGATGGTGTCGCGGCTGAACAGCGACAGCTCCATGCCCGGAAAACCCTGCGTCACGCCGTCGCACATCGCCGGCACGCCGCCCGCGACCTGGGCGGTCACGCCCGCTTCGCGCGCCCAGACCTTCATCTGTTCGGGGTAGCGATAATAGGGCGCGTGGGCCGACAGCATGTCGTTATAGGCGGTGACGATGCCGATGTTCATCCGGTTGGCCGGACGCATCGCATCGCGATCCTCGTCAGTGCCGGCATAGGCGTGCGCGAGGTTCGCGCAGCCCAGCATCGGGCGATCGACGCCGCTCTCACGCTCCCGATCGATCAGCGCGAGATAGGCGGCGCGCTTTTCGCGCGACGCTTCGATGATGCGGTCGGTGACGGCGGCGATTGCGGCGTTGAGGGCCATCATGCGCTCCAGTGGATATCGACGGGAAGTTCGACTTCGGCCAGCACGCGGCCGATCGGGTAGGAAGAGGACGCGCCCTGATCGATCGCGCGTTCGAGCACACCCTTCTTTTCGTCTCCGGTGATGGCAATCATCAGCGCGCGCGCCGAGGCGATCGCGGCATGGCTGAGGGTCACGCGGGCGACGGGGGCTTCGGGCGGCAGCGGGTCGGGCATGACGCCCAGCGCGCGGCGTTCCTTCGGCCCGGTCAGCGCCTCGGTCAGGTCGGGGCCGGGGAAGATCGAGGCGGTATGGCCATCGGCACCCATGCCGAGCAGGCAGAGGTCGAGCGGCCAGTGCAGGTCCTGCAACCGCGCATCCGCCGCGCGGCCGGCAGCCTTGTAATCCGCTGCCTTTTCGGCGGTCAGCGGGATGACCCGCGCGCCCTTGGGCAGGAAGATTTTGGCGAGGCCGGTAACGTTCGACAGCGCGTCGCCCATCGGCACGATGCGGTCGTCGGTGGGGACGATCGTCACCCGCTTCCAGTCCAGCTTGGCCTTGACCAGCTTGTCA
This sequence comes from Sphingomonas sp. ABOLH, assembly GCF_003951715.1. Classification (NCBI taxonomy): domain Bacteria; kingdom Pseudomonadati; phylum Pseudomonadota; class Alphaproteobacteria; order Sphingomonadales; family Sphingomonadaceae; genus Sphingomonas; species Sphingomonas sp. ABOLH. The sequence continues at coordinate 27,834 of NZ_QQWV01000008.1, forward strand.
TAGATCGGGGCGGGGGTGCGACCGCCGGCCAGCGCGATCACTGCCGCGCCGCGTGCGTCGATCGCCGATTCGATGATGAACTGGATGTCGCCGGCCAATGCTTCGGCAAATTCGGCGGGTTCGTCATATTCCCACCATTCGATCTCGGTCATGTATCTCTTATCCTGCAAAAAACCGTTTAGTTCGAGCTTGTCGAGAACTGCTTCTCGACGGGCACATCTCGACAGGCTCGATGCTGCTCGAAGTAAACGGAGAGACTGAAAGGGGGAGCGCGTCAGCGGCTCACTCGTTCCACGTCACCCCGTCGCGTTCGGTCAGCGCGACGCTGGCATTCGGTCCCCAGCTGCCCGAGGCATAGCCCTTGGGCTTGGTGCCGTTGGCCTTCCACCCGTCGCGGATCGCGTCGACCCAGGTCCACTGCGCCTCCACTTCGTCGCGGCGGACGAACAGCGTCGGGTCGCCCTCGATCAGGTCGAGCAGGAGGCGTTCATACGCGATGCGGCGGCGGGTGCCGGCAAAGGCGGTGGTCAGCGACAGGTCGAGCGGCACTTCGCGCAGGCGCACGCCGTCGCGGTCGAGGCCGGGTTCCTTGGCCATCACCAGCAGGCGGACATATTCCTCCGGCTGGAGGCGGATGACGAGGGTGTTGGGCTGCAACTGCCCGCCGCGATCGGCGAAGATCGAATGCGGCACCGGCTTGAACTGGATCGAGATTTCCGAATGGCGGTCGGTCATCCGCTTGCCGGTGCGCAGGTAAAAGGGCACGCCCTGCCAGCGCCAGTTGTCGACATGCGCCTTTACCGCGACGAAGGTTTCGGTGTCGGATTCCTTACCCAGCTCCTCGTCATAGCCGCGAACGATCTCCCCCTTTACCGCGCCGGCGTCATACTGGCCGGTGACGGTGTGGGTGTTTACCTCTTCGGGGCCGATCATCCGCAGCGAGCGCAGGACCTTGACCTTTTCGTCGCGGATCGAGGTGCCGTCGAAGCGGGCGGGCGGCTCCATCGCGATCAGCGCGACGAGTTGCAGGACGTGGTTCTGGACCATGTCGCGCAGCGCGCCGACCTCGTCATAATAGCCCGCGCGCCCTTCTAGGCCGACGGTTTCCGCAATGGTGATCTGGACATTGTCGATGCCGCGGGCGTTCCACACCGGTTCGAACATCGCATTGCCGAAACGCAGCGCGAGAATGTTCTGGACGGTTTCCTTGCCCAGATAATGATCGATCCGGTAGGTCCGCTCCTCCGGGAAGGCGGCGGCGACGAGGTCGTTGATTTCCTGGCTGGACTTCAGGTCCTTGCCCAGCGGCTTTTCGAGGCTGATGCGGACCTTGGGGCCGGCGAGGCCGGCGCTCTTCAGGCCGGTGATGGTCGGGCCGAACAGCCAGGGCGCGGTCGACAGGAAGATGGCGAGGCCGCCGGAGATGTCGCCGAGCTTCTCGGCCAGCGCCGCGAAACCGTCGACGTTCGACGCGTCGAGCGGCTGGTAGTGCAGGCGGGCGAGGAAGCCCTCGATCGCCGTCTCGTCCTTGCGGTCGTCGGGCAGGAACTGGTCGAGCGCGTGTTTCGCGAAGTCGCGGAAACCGGCATCGTCATGTTCGTGGCGCGCAGTGCCGGTGATGGTCAGCCCGTCGGGGAGCAGGCCGTCGGCATGCAGGCCGTAGAGCGAGGGGAGGAGCATCCGCTGCGACAGATCGCCCGTCGCACCGAACAGCAGCAGCTTCGCTACCGGGTCCCTCGTCATGCCAACTCCTGCTCTTTAATCGTGGTCGTGCGCGCCTCTAGCAGCCTATTTCGCGAACGCGAAGGCGGCATAGGTATGCGGTGCGCAAGGATCGCCCGGATCGTTACGAAATTGCGTTTGCTGCTACAGCGTCAGCCCGGCGGTCTGGTCGAACCCGGCCATCAGGTTGAAATTCTGCACCGCAGCACCCGACGCGCCCTTGCCGAGATTGTCGAGCGTCGCGACGAGGCGTGCCTGGCCGGTGTCCTGGTTGCCGAACACGCGCAGCGTCAGGCGGTCGGTGCCGGCATCGGCCTCGATCGGAATCGCGCTGTCGTCGCCGGGCAGGACGCGGACGACCGGCGATTCGCGGTAGGCGTCGTGCAGCGCCTGCTCGATCGCCGACAGGCTGGGGCGGCGGTGGAAGGCGAACAGGGGGAGCGGCACTTCGACCACCATCCCGCGATAGGCGCGCGCGACCGAGGGCTGGAACAGCGGCGGATGGGCGAGGCGGGCGTGGCGCTGCATCTCTGGCACGTGCTTGTGCGCGAGCGACAGGCCGTAGCCGAGCCAGGCGGTGTCGGTCTCGCCATTTTCGAACGCGGCGATCATCGCCTTGCCGCCGCCCGAATAGCCCGACACCGCGTTGACGCTGACCGGCCAGTCGTGGGGCACGAGCCCGGCGCGGACCAGCGGGCGGATGAGCGCGAGGAAGCCGGTCGGGTAGCAGCCCGGATTGGAAACCCGCATCGCCGTCGCGATCGCGCCCGGCTGCGACGGTTCCAGTTCGGCCATGCCGTAGGTCCAGCCATCGGCAACGCGGTGCGCGGTCGACGCGTCGATGACGCGCGTCCGGTCGTTGGCGATCATCGCCACCGCTTCGCGCGCGGCGTCGTCGGGCAGGCAGAGGATGACGAAATCGGCGTCGTTCAGCGCCTCGCGCCGCGCCGTCGCGTCCTTGCGCCGCGTTTCGTCGAGCGTGATGAAGTCGATCTCGGGGCGGTCGCCCAGCCGGTCGGCAATTTCGAGGCCGGTGGTGCCGGCGGCACCGTCGATGAAGACGCGAACGGTCATGCGGGGCGCCTCCGGGCGCGGATGGGGCCGAACCGGTCGAGCGCGGCAAGGGGCTCGCAGCGCACGACGTCATCGACATGGATCACGGTTTCGCCATCGACCAGCAAGGCGACATGGTCGGCGAAGAACAACAGGTCGCCGCGCCGCAGGACGTCGCCTTCCGCCAAGGCCGTGCCGAACGTTTCGGCCTGCAGGTCGAGGAAGCGGGGCGGGGGCGAACCCGCCAGCGAGAAGGCGAGGAAGATCAGGCCGGCGGCATCGACGCCCGCGCCGGACCGTCCGCCCGCCAGGAAGGCGGTGTCGCGCAACCGGAGTGCATGGTCGACCGCATCGCCGGCGTCGTCAGAGAGCCGCTGCAATGCGTCGGCCGCGACATAGCCGCCATCGACTTCGCACCAGTCGTCATTGGCGGAGATGGCAGCGACACGGCTACCCATCGGCAGAGAAGTGGGGAGCGGACGCGCGGTCGAGGCATCGGCGTACAGGGTCGCGTCCCGTGCCACGACAATGTGCGACGCCTCGAACTCGCCGATCAGGCTGTCGCGCGACACGAAGCCGACGCTGCCGTCGATCGGCGAACGGCCCCAGCCATGGGTCGAGGTAAATTCGAGCACGTCGAACGGCTCACCGGGCAAGGCCTGGGACAGGGTAACTCCGTCAACGCTGTCGCTGATCGCAGTGATGCGGCCGATACTGCGACGCGTAGGGACAGCGTAATGGGGGGCGAAGACGCGGTCGGCGAGCCGGATGTCGGCAAGGTCGCGCCGGACCGCGTCGGTGCGGGAATCGATTGCGACCGAGCGGGTGCGCAGCGCGAAGCGGTTACGCGCTGGCGTGTCGCCGGTGATAGTCGCCGACGCCGTCGCCGCCCATGAACTGCCCGAACTCTGCAAGAAAATTTGCCCCTTCGCTGGTCTGCGCAACGAAGATGTTCCGCTTGTCGGCATCGTCGCGTTGCCGGCGGAGATAGCCGAGCGTGCCCAGCCTGTTCAAGGCGCGCGTTACGACCGGCTTGGATACGTTGAGCGCGCGGGCGAGGCCGCGGACGGTATGGGGACCGGGTTGCAGATAGACGATCATCATCAGCGCCATCTGACGATTGGTCAGGTCCGGCTCGCCCGAGCGGACATAATCGACCAGGCCGTCCATCCATTTCTTGAGGGGCATTGTTGGGAACATCGCTGGAACCTAACGTCAGAACAAAGCCGTAGGGCGGGGTCGAAAGATGAACGTCGCAATCGCGCGCTTGGTTTCCCGGTCGATACGATAATGTTACAGACGGAGCGTTGGCGCTCCATTGATCGCGGGCGCGGCCTCGCCTATGTGGCGCCCTTCGCCACCCGCACTCCTTTCTTTCGGAAATGTTCCCCGACCATGTTCACCTTCCTGCTCGTCGTTCATGCGATCATCGCCGCGCTGCTCGTGACGGTGATCCTCATGCAGAAGTCGGAAGGCGGCGGGCTGACCACCGGCGGTAGCCCGTCGGGGCTGATGTCGGCGCGCGGGGCGGCCGATTTCCTGACGCGGGCGACGGCGATCCTGGCGGGGCTGTTCATTGCGATGAGCATCGCGCTGGCGGTGATCGCCGCGAATCGGGGCGGTGGCTCGATCGACACCTCGCTCGCCCGGCCGACGACTCCGCCGCCGGCGGTGAACGGCCCGGCCAATCCGGCGGCCGATCCGGTCGGCAACCTGACCGGCGCACCCGTGGCCGACAACGGCGCCGTCCCGCTGGCGCGCTAAAAAACCCTTTCCATCAACCGGTCCGTCGTATTTCGCGGGCGTGGGGGCAACCTCGCGCTTGGCGGCGATGGCGTTCGACGCTAGGCGATATCTCCCATGGCGCGGTATATCTTCATCACCGGCGGCGTGGTCTCGTCGCTCGGCAAGGGCCTCATGGCGGCCTCTCTCGCAGCTCTCTTGCAGGCGCGCGGCTACAAGGTCCGCATCCGCAAGTTCGATCCTTATCTGAACGTCGATCCGGGCACGATGTCGCCCTACCAGCATGGCGAAGTCTATGTGACTGACGACGGGGCGGAAACCGACCTCGACCTGGGTCACTATGAACGCTTCACCGGCGTCGCGGCGCACCAATCGGACAATGTGACCTCCGGGCGCATCTACCAGACGATCATCCAGCGCGAACGGCGTGGCGATTATCTGGGCGCGACGGTGCAGGTGGTTCCGCACGTCACGGATGCGATCAAGGCGTTCGCGCAGGCGGATACGGTCGATGACGACGGGCAGGATCTCGACTTCGTGCTGTGCGAGATCGGCGGCACGGTCGGCGATATCGAATCGCTGCCGTTCATCGAGGCGATTCGCCAGTTGAAGAACGAACTCGGCCGGGGCCGGTCGATCAGCATCCACGTGACCCTCGTGCCCTATATCGCGGCAGCGGGCGAACTTAAGACCAAGCCGACCCAGCATTCGGTGCGCGAACTGGCGGCACTGGGCGTGCAGCCTGACGTGCTGGTCTGCCGCTGCGAAAAGCCGCTGCCGGCGAGCGAGCGGGCGAAGATCGCGCTGTTCTGCAACGTGCCGGCCGGTGCGGTCATTCCCGCGCTCGACGCGCCGAGCATCTATGCGGTGCCCGAGCAGTATCATGCCGAAGGACTGGACGCCGAAGTGCTGCGTGCCTTCGGCATCGAGCCGGAGGGCAATCCCGACCTGTCGCGCTGGTCCGATATCATGGACCGGTTGCAGAACCCGGAAGGCGAAGTCACGATCGGCGTGGTCGGCAAATATGTCGGGCTGCAGGATGCGTACAAGTCGCTGAACGAAGCGCTGGTCCATGGCGGCATCGCCAACCGGGTGAAGGTCAAGATCCGCTGGATCGATGCGGAGCTGTTCGAGGGCGATCACGACATGGTCGCCGCCGAGCTGGAGCCGTGTCACGCGATCCTGGTCCCCGGCGCGTTCGGCGAGCGCGGTGCCGAGGGCAAGATCGCCAGCGTCCGCTTCGCGCGCGAGCGCAAGGTGCCCTATTTCGGCATCTGCTTCGGGATGCAGATGGCGTGCATCGAGGGCGTGCGCTCGACCGGCGGCATCGCCAATGCGTCGTCGACCGAGTTCGGCCCGACCGAGCAGCCGGTGGTCGGCATGATCACCGAATGGATGTCGCCCGAGGGTATCCAGAAGCGCGAATCGGACGGCGATCTGGGCGGCACGATGCGGCTGGGCGCCTATGAGGCGACGCTGGCCGGCAATTCGGTGGTCGCATCGATTTATGGCGGGACCACGATCAGCGAGCGGCATCGCCATCGTTACGAGGTGAACACGGCGTACCGCGACATGCTCGAATCGGGTGGGCTGGTATTTTCGGGCATGTCGCCCGACGGGATGCTGCCGGAAATCGTCGAGCGGCCGGACCATCCGTGGTTCGTCGGCGTGCAGTTCCACCCGGAATTGAAGTCCAAGCCGTTCGATCCGCACCCGTTATTCGCGAGCTTTATTGCGGCGGCAGTGAAGCAGTCGCGGTTGGTTTGAGCTGAACCGGTAGTCCCACCCATAGCGTCACCCCGGGCCTGGCCCGGGGTCCCGCTGTTCTTCTTCGGACGGCAAAGAAGAAGCGGGACCCCGGATTAAGTCCGGGGTGACGTCGTGGTGCATGGGAATGTTACCCGGAAATACGAACGGGTGCCCGAACCAGATAGGTCCGGGCGCCCGCCCACGGCGCGCAAGGGAGCAACGCGCCGTAGCGTTCAGGCGGCGTTCGCCGAATCGTCGCCCTTGGCCGCATCGTTGGCAATGACCGGGTGGGCGGTCGCCTCGCCGATCACCACGCGGCGCGGTTTCATCGCGTCGGGTACTTCGCGACGCAGTTCGATGGTCAGCAGGCCATCGGCCAGGTCGGCGCTTTCCACGACGATGAAATCGGCCAGTTCGAAGCGGCGTTCGAAGCTGCGATTGGCGATGCCTAGATGCAGCACCGCGCTCTTCTGCGCATCGGTCTGATCCGCCTTGCGGCCGGAGACGACGAGCAGATTCTGCTGGGCGGTGATGTCCACCTCGTCCCGCTTGAAGCCCGCGACCGCCAGCGTGATGCGGTAGCGATCCTCGGCGACGCGTTCGAGATTGAACGGCGGGTAATTCTCGCCCGTGTTGGCGCGGGTGTTGTTTTCCAGCAGGTCGAACAACCGGTCGAAGCCGATGGTCGAGCGGCGATAGGGGGTGAAATCGAAGGTACGCATGTCAAATCCTCCATGGCGAAGCGAATTGATCGAAGGCGGCATCCAAGGTTGCGATGCCGGTTCGTGAACGGCCCCGGAGGCACCGTTCGTGAACCGATATGGTTCGTGGACGAGCGGCTTCAAGAGGGCCGGTTGCGGAATTTCGAAGGTAGCGAAGGTTACACGAAACGGGGTTTCGGATGCCGCGCGCGGGGAGGGGGAATGTTGGCGGCGAAGGTGACGAACGGCGCATAAGTTGACACCGGCGGGGGCGCGAAGGCCCCGAACGGCAAACGGCCGGACTGTTTCCAGCCCGGCCGCCTGCGTGACGATCGCTCGTCAGCCCCCTTGGTTGCCACCGCTTCTACGCCCCTTCCCCCCTTCCAGGGCGGAGCCGGTTGGCCTCCCCGAACCGTGGCCTGTATTGCCTGCGCTTCGTGGGGACGTCGTAGGATGCCCGCGTTCGTCTGTCACCGGGGTAGCGGCACGTTTGCTACGGTTTTGCTAACCATGTGTCGATTCCGCAACAGCATGGATTGCGGATGCGGCATCGCCTACCTACAGCGCCAACTTCGGCTCGCCTGTCAGGATATCGACCGCCCCTATGCTGCTATCGCGTTACGAGCGGATGATCGCCCGCCGCTATCTGCTCCCCGGTCGGGGGGAGGCGTTCATCGCGCTGGTCGCCTCGATCAGCCTGGTCGCCGTCATGCTGGGCGTCGCCGCGCTCGTGATCGTGATGAGCGTGATGAACGGCTTTCGCGCCGAGCTGTTCGACAAGATCGTCGGGCTGAACGGCCATGCGCTGATCCAGGGGTATAACAACCAGCTGCCCGACTGGCGGACCATCGCGGCGGAGGCGCGGCGGACGCCGGGCGTGACGAGCGCGACGCCGCTGATCGAACAGCCGCTGTTCGCGACCTATAACGGCCGGTCCGAATTCATCCTGATGCGCGGCATGCGGATCGAGGATATTCGCGACAACCCGACGATCCGCGACAATGTGAAGCTGGGGTCGCTGCGGTCGATCACCCCGGGCAGCGGCAATGTGGTGATCGGCAGCCGGCTGGCACAGGCGCTGGGCGTCACCGTTGGCAGCGAGCTGACGATCATCAGCCCGCAGGGGCCGACCACCCCGTTCGGCACGATGATCCGGCAGGTGCCGTACCGCATCGCCGCAATCATCGAGGTCGGGGTGTACGACCTCGACAAGGCCTATGTCATCATGCCGATCGAGGATGCACAGACGCTGCTGCTGAGCGGCGACACGGTCGGGTCGATCGAGCTGGAGACGACCGATCCCGACAAGGTGGAGCAGATCGTCGCCCCGCTGGCGCGCAAGTTCGTGGCGAGCGCGCAGATCGTCGACTGGCGGCAGCTCAACGGCGAGCTGTTCCAGGCGCTGGCGGTCGACCGGATCGTGACGTTCACCGTGCTGTCGATCCTGATCCTGATCGCGGTGTTCAACATCCTGTCGTCGCTGATCATGCTGGTGCGCGCCAAGACGCGCGACATCGCGATCCTGCGCACGATGGGGGCGACCCGCGGCGGTTTGCTGCGCATCTTCATGACGGTCGGCACCACCATCGGCGCGCTGGGCGTGGGGGCGGGGCTGATCCTCGGTTTCGTGTTCCTGGCGTTCCGGCAGCAGATCGTCGGCGGGATCGGCGCGCTGACGGGCATCGACATCTGGGACCCGACGATGCGCTACCTGACCGAATTGCCGTCGAAGGTCGATCCGGTCGAGATCGTCACCATCGCGCTGGTCGCGTTGCTCTTTTCGTTCCTCGCCACGCTGTATCCGGCGTTCAAGGCGGCCAATACCGATCCCGTACAGGTGCTGCGTTATGACTGAGCCGGTTCTAGAAACCCGCAACCTGCGCCGCAGCTTTACCCAGGGCGATGCGACGATCGACGTGCTGCGCGGGGTCGAGCTGACCGTCGCGCCGGGTGAGATCGTCGCGCTGCTGGGGCCGTCGGGGTCGGGCAAGTCGACGCTGTTGCAGGCGGTCGGCCTGCTGGAAGGCGGGTTCGAGGGCGAGATTCTGGTCTGCGGCGAACAGGTCGCGAAGGCGGGGGCCAACCGGCGGACCGAGGTGCGGCGCGACCGGATGGGCTTCATCTATCAGTTCCACCATCTGCTGCCCGATTTCAACGCGCTGGAGAATGTCGTGCTGCCGCAGCTGGTGCGTGGCGCCGAGCGGGGCGAGGCGGATGCGCGGGCGACCGAATTGCTCACCGCGCTGGGCCTGTCGAAGCGGCTGCACCATCGGCCGAGCCAGTTGTCGGGCGGCGAGCAACAGCGGGTCGCGGTGGCGCGCGCGCTGTCCAACCGGCCGGCGCTGGTGCTGGCGGACGAGCCGACCGGCAATCTGGACGAGGCGACCGCCGATGTGGTGTTCGCCGAGTTCCTGCGGCTGGTGCGGGGGCAAGGGTCGGCGGCTTTGGTCGCGACGCATAACGAACGGCTTGCCGCGCGGATGGACCGGGTGGTGCGGCTGCACGACGGGGTGCTGCGATGAGCGACCTGTACGGCCTGCCGGTGCGGACCGCCGATGGGGCGGACACGACGCTGGCGGACTATCGCGGGCAGGTGTTGTTGATCGTCAACGTCGCGTCGAAATGCGGGTTCACGCCGCAATATGTCGGGCTGGAGGCGCTGCATCGCCAATTCGGTCCGCAGGGCTTTGCGGTGCTGGGGTTTCCCTGCAACCAGTTCGGCGGGCAGGAGCCGGGCGATGCGGCGGAGATCGCTTCGTTTTGCTCGCTGACCTATGATGTCAGCTTTCCGGTGTTCGCGAAGGTCGATGTGAACGGGGCCGATGCGGCGCCGCTGTTCCGGGCGCTCAAGAAGGCGGCGCCGGGCGTGCTGGGCAGCGAGGCGGTGAAGTGGAACTTCACCAAGTTTCTGGTCGGGCGGGATGGAAGCGTTACGCGGTTCGCGCCGACGACGAAGCCGGAGGAACTGGAAGGGGCGGTTGTCGCGGCGTTGGGGTAGGCTTGCCGTTTCGGTACTCCCGCGCAGGCGGGAGTCCAGGGTTCCAGACGCTAACGCTCGTTACTTGGCCCTGGACCCCCGCCTGCGCGGGGGTACGGTGTGTAGGGGCGGCTTATCGTTACGCCGCCTGGTCGCGCCGGTCGGATAGCGCGCCGAGGATCGCGACGATGCCGCCGAACAGGAAGCTGGCGTCGAGGATATAGCAGGGCAGGGTCAGTGCCGACCATGGCACCGTCGTGTAGAGCGGGATCGCCAGCACGATGTTCGGGGCGGTCGTCGCGACGTTGGGATAGGCTCGCTCGCTGACCCGTGGTCGAAGAGGACTTGCGTCGCCCAATCCCCTAACGGCCAGCGTACCTCGGCGGCGGCCGGGGTCCAGTTGGGAAGGCTTTGCCGTACGGTACTGGCGTTTCCCAACTGGGCCCCGGCCTTCGCCGGGGTGCGGATTGGGGACTTCCCTAGTGGTTTCGCCGTGCATCCCGGTGCCGCCTGTTCCTACCGTTGCAGGAGAGGAAGCGGGACCCCGGGTCGGGCCCGGGGTGACGTGTGAGTGAGGGGACGTCCCCAGCTCGACAGGTTCGCCCCCGGGTTCGCCGAGGGTGACGGGTGGGCGAGGGGGCGTCGTTATGCCTCGCGCCGGTCGGAGAGCGCGCCGAGGATTGCGACGATGCCGCCGAACAGGAAGCTGGCGCCGAGGATATAGCCGGGCAGGGTCAGTGCCGACCAAGGCACCGTCGTGTAGAGCAGGATCGCCAGCACGATATTGAGCGCGCCGAGCAGCAGCATCGGTACGCGCAAACGCTTGAAGCGGAAGCCGATCACCAGCTCCATGACGCCGCGCGCGCCGAGCCAGATGATCATCATCAGCGTCAGCGACAGCGCGCCACCGACCGGCAGGACGATCATATAGCCGCCGGCAAGGACCGACAGCAGCCCGAAGAACAGCGCATAGCCCCGCCCGCTGCGGTTGCGGAAGGCGGCGATCAGCGAGGCGATGCCGCCGACGAGGAAGAAGAAGCCGACCACGATCGTCGCCGCCAGCGTCGCCGGGAAGGGCGCGGCGAAGGCGAGGATGCCGATCAGTACCGATACGACACCATAGGCGAGCGTCCAGCCCCATCCGGGGGCAGCTTTGCGGGTATCGCGGGCGAAATCGGTCATCATGCTCCTCCTGTATACCTTCGGAACGGGTATGGTTCGTCGCGGTTCCGGACGGGGCGCTCTGGTCGAATCAGGCCCGGATGGTTACGTCCGTCGGATGGCGCATTCCGGGTTCGTACCGCTTCGTATCTTTTCGTCCTTCACCATGCTGGAGGGGGCGATCGATCCCAAGGCGATCGCGAAACAGGCGCGCAAGCTGGGCTTTCCCGCCGCCGGGCTGACCGATCGCAACGGGCTGTACGCAGCCATGGCGTTTTCTGACGCGTGCAAGGATCAGGGCGTGCAGCCGGTGGTCGGCACACTGCTGGCGGTGGCGCGGCCGGGCGGGGTCGAGGGCGTCGAGCCGGAGATCGACTGGCTGCCGCTGTTCGCGCAGGACCGCCAAGGCTACGACAATCTGTGTGCGCTGGTGTCGATGGCGCATCTCGACCGGCCGGTCGAAATTCCGGCGCATGTGCCGATCGATGCGCTGATCGGGCGTAGCGACGGGCTGGTCGCGTTGACCGGGGCGGGCGACGGGGCGCTGGCGCGGCTGTTCGCTGCCGGGCGCAACGACGAAGCCCTGGCCTATACCGACCGGTTGCAGGCGCTGTTCGGTGACCGGCTCTATGTCGAACTGGCGCGTCGGGGCGAGGGTGTCGAGCAGCGGGCGGAACCGCATCTGCTCGACCTAGCCTATGCCCGGGACCTGCCGCTGGTGGCGACCAATCCGTGCTGCTTTGCCGAGGCGGATTTCCACGATGCGCATGACGCGATGCTGTGTATTGCCTCCTCCAGCTATGTCGCGAGCGAGGATCGCCAGCGGTCGTCGCCCGAGGCGTGGCTGAAGCCGGCGCCGGTGATGCAGGCAATGTTCGCCGACCTGCCCGAGGCGCTGGCGAACACGCTGGTCGTGGCGCAGCGTTGCGCGGTGGCGGCGCCCAAGCGCAAGCCGATCCTTCCGAGCCTTGCGGGCGATCGCGAGGGCGAGGCGCTGAAGCTGCGCGTCGATTCGCGTGCCGGGCTGGTCGACCGGCTGCGCAAGATCGTCGCGCTGGAGGAGGGCATGGTGACCGCCGAGGTGGCGGTGGAGGCGCCCGCGCCGTGGGAGGATGCGCCGACGCCGGCGGTGACCGGCGAAGTGCCGGAATTGTCCGAGGACGAGCTGGTCGCGCGTTTTCCGGATTATTTCAGCCGACTGGACTTCGAACTCGACGTCATCTGTCAGATGGGGTTTCCCGGCTACTTCCTGATCGTTGCCGACTTCATCAAATGGGCCAAGGATCACGACATTCCGGTCGGGCCGGGCCGTGGTTCGGGCGCAGGTTCGGCGGTCGCGTGGGCGCTGACCATCACCGATCTCGACCCGATCAAGCTGGGGCTGCTGTTCGAACGCTTCCTGAACCCGGAACGCGTGTCGATGCCCGACTTCGACATCGACTTCTGCGAAACCAGGCGGGGCGAGGTCATCCGCTACGTCCAGCAGAAATATGGCCGCGATCAGGTGGCGCAGATCATCACCTTCGGGAAGCTGAAGGCGCGCGCGGTGCTGAAGGATACCGGCCGCGTGCTGCAGATGAGCTATGGCCAGGTCGATCGCCTCGCCAAGCTGGTGCCGAACCATCCGACCGATCCGTGGACGCTGGACCGGGCGATCAACGGCGTATCCGAGCTGAACCAGCAGTACGAGCGGGAGGAGGATGTGCGCCGCCTGCTCGACCTCGCCATGAAGCTGGAGGGGTTGCCGCGGCACTCGTCCACCCACGCGGCGGGCGTGGTGATCGGCGACCGGCCGCTGGCGCAGCTGGTGCCGCTGTACCGCGATCCGCGGTCCGACATGCCGGTGACGCAGTTCGACATGAAATATGTCGAGGGTGCGGGGCTGGTGAAGTTCGACTTTCTGGGCCTCAAGACGCTGTCGGTGCTGAAGTTCGCGGTCGAGTTGCTGGCGCGGCGGGGGATCGTGGTCGATCTCGACAGCCTGTTGTGGGACGATCCGGCGACCTACGAGCTGCTCAAGCGCGGCGATACGGTCGGCGTGTTCCAGCTGGAATCGGAAGGGATGCGCCGGACGCTGACCGCGGTGCGGCCGACCAATTTCGGCGACATCATCGCGCTGGTGTCGCTGTACCGGCCGGGGCCGATGGACAACATCCCCTCGTTCGGCGCGCGCAAGGCCGGGCGGGAAGAGATCATCTATCCCCACGACCTGCTCGAACCGATCCTGAAGGAGACCTACGGGATCTTCGTCTATCAGGAACAGGTGATGCAGGCCGCGCAGATCCTGGCGGGCTATTCGCTGGGCGGCGCGGACATGCTGCGGCGCGCGATGGGCAAGAAGGTCAAGGCGGAGATGGACGCGCAGCGATCCATCTTCGTGAAGGGCTGTGCCGAGGTGAACGGGATTCCGGAGGCGAAGGCCAACGAGCTGTTCGACTTGATCGACAAGTTCGCAGGATACGGGTTCAACAAGAGCCACGCGGCGGCCTATGCGCTGCTGGCGTATCAGACGGCGTGGCTGAAGGCGCATCATCCGCATGAGTTCTTCGCGGCGTCGATGGCGTTCGATTATGCGCAGACCGACAAGCTGGCGATCTTCGTCGATGACATGAAGCGGTTGCGCATCGACTGCCTGCCGCCCTGCATCAATTCGAGCGATGCGACTTTCGGGGTCGAGGAGACGCCGGAAGGTGGCCTTGCGGTGCGCTATGCGTTGTCGGCGCTGAAGGGCGTCGGCGAGCGGGCGATGGAACTGATGGTCGAGGAGCGGGCGGCGAAGGGGCCGTACAAGTCGCTCGACGATTTCGCGGGGCGGGTCGATCCCAAGCTGCTCAACAAGCGGCAGATCGAGACGCTGGCGGCGGCGGGCGCGTTCGAATGCGTCGAGGGCGACCGGGCGGGCGTGCACGCGCTGGCCGATACGCTGATGGCGACCGCGCAGCGGACCGAGGCGAACCGGTCGAGCGGGCAGGGCGGGTTGTTCGGGGAAGCGAGCGGTGCCGTCGAGACCGCGATGCGCGTGCCCGACGTCCATTGGTCGCTCACGCAAGCGATCGCGGCGGAGAAGGATGCGTTCGGATTCTATTTCTCGGCCCATCCGCTCGACCGTTACGCGCATCTCGCCAGTGCGCATGGCGCGCGCAAGATAGCCGATCTGGCCGATACCCATGTGCCCGAAGGCGGCCGAGTCGGCGCGACGGTGGCGGCGCTGGTCGAGGATGCGCGCTGGCGGACCTCGGCACGTGGCAAGCGGTACATGATGGCGACGCTGTCCGATGCGACCGGGCAGGTGCCGGTGACGTGTTTCGACGAGGGGCCGGCGAACGATCTGGAGGCGGCGGGCAAGGTCGGCGGGTGCGGGCTGTTCACGCTGGAACTCGACCGGCGGGCGGGTGACGAGAGTGCGCGGGCGACGGTCAAGTCGTTGAAGCCGTTCGACGTTATCGCCCGCGACGTGCGGCTGCGGCTTGACCTCACCATCGACGATCCCGCCGCCTATCCGGCGCTGGCCGGGCTGGTCCAGCATGAGCGGGGAGCACGCGGCGAGATCTGGGTTTCGGTGCCGGCTACGCCAGGAATCGAAGCCCGGGTATGCCTGGGCCGCGATTTCCGGATCGATGGCGAGCTTGCCGAACGGGTCGGCAGGCTGCAAGGTGTCACCCAGGCGGCGTTCGATACGGTGAAGGCACCGCTCGCCGCCGTGGGATAGGGGCGTGACAGCCCCGTTCGCGAAGGAGAGTGCGCGTGCTGGGCGGAATGCAGGATTTCGAACTTCGAGTACCCCGACTGCTCGACCATGCCGAGCGTGAGCATGGGGGTCGCGAGATCGTCACCCGCTGGGCGAACGGAACCGAGACGCGGACCAACTGGGCCGGTATCGCGCGGGATGCGCGGCGGCTGGCGCAAGCGCTGGAGCGGCTGGGTATCCGGCGCGGCGACCGCGTGGCGACGATGGCGATGAACCACGCCCATCACCTGATCGCGTGGTACGGCGTGATCGGCATGGGCGGGATCATCCATACCATCAATCCGCGGCTGTTCGACGACCAGCTGGCCTATATCGCCGACCATGCCGGTGATCGGGTGCTGTTCTACGATGCGGTGTTCGCGCCGATCATCGAGCGGATGAAGCCCCGCCTGTCGGGTATCGAGCATTTCATCGTGATGGACGGCGACGGGCCGGACAGCTTTGCCGCGCTGATCGCGCCTGAAACCGGCGACTATGCCTGGGTCGAGGGGGACGAACGCGAGCATTGCATGATCTGCTATACCAGCGGCACGACCGGCGATCCGAAGGGCGTGATCTATTCGCACCGGTCGAACGTGCTGCACGCGATCGCCGAGCTGCAACCCGACGAGTTCGACCTGTCGCAGCGCGCCGTCTGCCTGCCGGTGGTGCCGATGTTCCATGCGGTCGGCTGGGGCCTGCCCTTTGCGGCGCCGGCGGTGGGGGCGAAGATCGTGTTCTCGGCGGTCAACGATCCCGCCGTGCTGTGCGACCTGATGAACCGGGAGCGGGTGACGCATTCGGCAGGCGTGCCGACCGTCTGGTTCGCGATGTTCCAATATATGGACGCGACGGGGCAGGCGCCCGAGCATCTGAAGGTCGTGACGATCGGCGGGTCGGCCGCGCCGCGCGCGATGATCGAGCGGATCATGCGGATGGGCGTGCGGGTCAATCACGCATGGGGCATGACCGAGACATCGCCGATCGGGACGATGGGTGCGCCGGGGTCGGACTGGGACGATCTGAGCTTCGACCAGCGGGTCGATCAGGTGTGCCGACAGGGCAAGGTCCCGTTCGGCGTCGAGCTGCGCACCGTCGACGAGGAGGGCAACGTCCTGCCGCGCGACGGGCAGACGTCGGGCCAGTTGCAGGTGCGGGGCCCCTGGGTCATCAAACGCTATTTCCGCGACGAGGCGGGCGACGCGCTGACGCCGGATGGCTGGTTCGACACCGGTGACGTGGCGATGCTGCACCCCGACGGCACGATGCAGATTACCGACCGGGCGAAGGACGTCATCAAATCGGGCGGCGAATGGATCAGTTCGGTCGATCTGGAGAATGCAGCGGTCGGCTGTCCGGGTGTTGCCGAGGCGGCGGCGATCGGCGTGCCGCATCCGCGCTGGGACGAACGGCCGGTGCTGCTGGTGGTGAAACGGCCAGATGCGGAGGTGACGGTCGAAGCGGTGATGGCCCATCTGGCGACCAAGGTCGCGAAATGGTGGCTGCCCGACCGGGTGATCTTCGTCGACGCGCTGCCGCACAGCGCCACGGGGAAGCTGAAGAAGGCCGCGCTGCGCGGGGAATATCGCGGGGTGCTGGCGTGATCGCTACACGACCGGGTCGGTGAACAGCCCGGTCATCACCGTCGAGGCATAGAAGCCGACCGCGCGGTCGCGCGGCATGGTCGCCGCCCAGCCGCGCAGGTCGAAGGCGGCGTTCTGCAACGCCATCAGCGCCTGTGCGGCGATCAGCGGGTCGACCGCACGGACCGATCCTTCGGTGATGCCGTCGCTGATCGTGCCGGCAAAGCGGCGGGCGATCCGGTTGGAGCGGTCGACCATCGCCTGCCGCACGCCGACGGGAAGGCCGGCGAGCGCGGTGGTGCGCAGCAGCGGCCCCTGTTCGGTGAACTGCGCGTCGACCAGCGTCGCCAGCGTGCTGGACAGGCGTTGCCAGTGGCTGCCGCCGTCACGGTCGGCGGCGCGCTGCGCGGCGGAAATGGTGTCGAAGCTGCGCTGGTAACAGGCGGCGACCAGATCGTCCTTGGCATCGAGGTGATGGTAGAACGACCCCTTGGTCACGTTCAGTTCGGACGCGATCCGCTGCACCGAGGCGCCGCGATAGCCGAGTTCGTTGATGAGCCGGGTGGCGGCACGCAGAAAGGCGTCGCGCGCCGGCTCCGCATCCGCCTGTTCCAGCACCAGCGGTTCGGGGTCCCAGCGCTGGCCGGGGCCGGCAAGGCCGTGGGTGAACACGTCCATCAACCGCGCCTCCACCCGGTCATATTGGTCGGGTTCGTAACGGTCGATCCAGACGGTCAGCCAGAAGCAGTTTTCGAGCAGCATGTGCGCGCGGGCACCCTGCACATCCTTGGCGATGCGGTCGCGTGGTTCCCCCCACAACGTGCGTGCCTTGCGGAAGACGTCGCGCCAGCGCGCCAGCAGCCGGGCCTTGAACGGATCCTCCATCGCGCGCAGGTCGGACAGCATCGCGACGGGACGTTCCTCGTCCGCCTCGATCCGGCGCTGGCGGTCGAAATGGATCGACAGGAATTCGGCGACGCGCGCCTGTGGCGTCGGCTGGCGCAGCGATTCGTCGAGCGCCGCGTGCAGCCAGTCGAGCGTGTGGTCGAAGGCGGCGGCGGCGAGGTCCTCCTTGCGCTTGAAGTAATAGGTGACGCTGGTGGTGTTCAGCCCAACGCGGCGCGCGACATCGGCAAAGGTCATGCCCTTGGCACTCGCTTCGTTGATCGCCTCGGCTGCTGCGGCAAGGATGGCGTCGCGCTTGGCGCGGTAGCGTTTGGTGGCCCCGTCGGTCGTCGTCATGGTCCCATCTCTAGCAGATCGGGTGTGGACCCCAAGCCCCATTATCGCACCATACCGCGACGTCATCTGCGCTTTACCGAATATCCGGTATGGCGTAGACCGGGCAAAACAGTTGCAATGGGAGACGGATGTTGGACTTTCGGTTCAGTGCGCGCGAAACCGAATATCGCGACCGCGTGGCGGCGTTCATCGCCGAGCATGTCGCCCCGGCCGACCATGCATATCATGCCGAGGTCGCGCGCGGCGATCGCTGGGCACCGGTCGCGATGCTGGAGCCGCTGAAGGAAAAGGCGAAGGCCGCCGGACTGTGGAACCTGTTCATGCCGCCGCATTCGGGCGCGCCGATGGTCGATGAGAGCTTTGCGTTCGAAGGGACGCAATTGTCCAACGTCGAATATGCGCTGTGCGCCGAGGAGATGGGCAAATGGCATTGGGCGAGCGAGGTGTTCAACTGTTCCGCGCCCGACACCGGCAATATGGAGGTGCTGCACCGCTATGGCACGCGCGAGCAGAAGGAAGCGTGGCTCAAGCCGCTGATGGAAGGCACGATCCGCTCCGCCTTCCTGATGACCGAGCCGGCGGTGGCGTCTTCGGATGCGACCAATATCGAGACGCGGATCGTGCGCGATGGCGATGATTATGTGATCGACGGGCGCAAATGGTGGTCGTCGGGCACCGGCGATCCGCGCTGCAAGGTGGCGATCGTAATGGGCAAGACCGATCCGGATGCGCGGCGGCACCAGCAGCAGAGCATGATCCTGGTGCCCATGGACACGCCGGGGGTACGGATCGAGCGGATGCTGCCGGTCTATGGGTACGACCATGCCCCGCACGGCCATGGCGAGGTGGTGCTGGAGCAGGTGCGGGTGCCGGCTGCGAACCTGTTGCTGGGCGAGGGGCGCGGGTTCGAGATCGCGCAGGGGCGGCTGGGGCCGGGGCGCATTCATCATTGCATGCGGACCATCGGCGTGGCGGAGATGGCGCTGGCGGCGATGGCGAAGCGGCTGCAATCGCGCGTGGCGTTCGGCAAGGCTATCGCCGAGCATTCGGTGTGGGAACAGCGGGTCGCGCGCGCGCGGATCGATATCGAGATGACGCGGCTTCTGTGCCTGAAGGCGGCCGACATGATGGACCGTGCGGGTAACAAGGCGGCGCAGGGCGAGATCGCGATGATCAAGGTGCAGGCGCCGACCATGGCGCTACAAATTCTCGACGATGCGATCCAGGCCCATGGCGGGGGCGGGGTGTCGGAGGATTTTCCGCTCGCCGCCGCATGGGCCGGGGTGCGCACGCTGCGCTTTGCCGACGGGCCGGACGAGGTCCACAACCGCGCCATCGCCCGTGCCGAGTTCGCGAAGGTGGCCGATGAACGCTGACCTCGATCTCGCGCGGCTGGGGCCGTGGCTGGCGGCGACGGTGGGCGAGGGGCCGGTCGAGGTTACGCGCTATCCGGGCGGGCAGAGCAATCCGACCTACCGGGTCGAGATGGCAGCGGGGTCGTTCGTCTTGCGGCGGAAGCCGTTCGGACCGCTGTTGCCCAGTGCCCATGCTGTCGAGCGGGAATATGCGCTGATCGCGGCGCTGCATCCGACCGGCTTTCCGGTGCCGCGGCCGATCGCGCTGTGCGAGGATACGGAGGTGATCGGTGCGCCCTTCTACCTGATGGAGCGGGTGGCCGGGCGGACGATCTGGGACGGGTCGATGCCGGACATGACCCCGGTCGAGCGGCGGGGGCATTATGAGGCGATGATCGATGCGCTGGCCGCGTTGCATGCGATCGATCCGGTGGCGGTGGGCCTGGGCGATTATGGCAAGCCGGGCAATTATTTCGAGCGGCAGGTGGCGCGTTGGACCCGGCAATATCGTGCGAGCCAGACCGACGACCTGCCCGATGTCGAACGGCTGATCGACTGGCTGCCGCGCACCGTACCGGCGCAGGAGCGGGTGTCGATCGTTCATGGCGATTACCGGATCGACAATCTGATCTTTGCCGAAGCCGAACCGCGCGTCGCGGCGGTGCTCGACTGGGAATTGTCGACGCTGGGCGATCCGATGGCCGATTTCACCTATCTGCTGATGAACTGGGGCACCGAGCCGGATGGGCGGTCGGGGATCAAGGGGCTGGCGGGCGGCGACAGCGGCATTCCGACGATGGACGAGGTGGTGGCGCGCTACTGCACCGCGACCGGGCGGCGCGACGTGCCGCAGCTGGAATGGTATTTCGCCTATAACCTGTTCCGCCTGACCGGCATCGTGCAGGGCATCAAGCAGCGGTTGCGCGACGGCAATGCCGCGAGCGCGCAGGCGGCGGCGATGGCGGCCAAGGTGCCGATGCTGGCGGCAATGGCATGGGATTTCGCGAAGAAGGCGGGGGCGTGATGCGCTTTGCGGGCAAGTCGGTGCTGGTCACCGGGGCGGGATCCGGCATCGGGCGTGCGACCGCGCTGGCCTTTGCCCGCGAAGGGGCGGGCGTGGTGTGTGCCGATGTGGCGCAGGGCGACGTGACGGCGGCGATGATCGAGGACATGGGCGGCCGGGCGGTCGCGTGCGCGATGGATGCCGGGGAGGACGCGGATGTCGCGCGGGCGATCGCACTGGCGGTCGACACGTTCGGCGAGATCGACGTGGTGCATGCCAATGCCGGCATATCGGGCGGGATCGCCGGGCTGTTCGACACGACCGCCGAGGACTGGTCGGAAATCCTGCGGGTCAATCTGATCGGCCCGTTCCTGGCGATCCGCCATGCCGCGCCGATCATGGCGGCGGCCGGCGGCGGGGCGATCGTGTGCACCGCCAGCGTTGCCGGGCTGCGATCGGGCGCGGGTGGCGCGGCCTATTCGGCGTCGAAGGCGGGCGTCATCAACCTGGTGCAGACCGCCGCGCAGCAGCTGTCCGGATCGGGCGTGCGGGTCAATGCCGTATGCCCCGGCTTGGTCGAGACCGGCATGACCGCGATGGTGTACGACCATGCGCGGCAGTCGGGCAAGGAAGCACGGATCGGGCGGCTGAACCCGCTGCGGCGCGGTGGCGAGCCGGAGGAGGTGGCGGCAGTCGTGCTGTTCCTGAGCTCGGCCGAGGCGAGCTATGTCAACGGGCAGGCGCTGGCGGTCGATGGCGGGCTGTCGTCGAGCCATCCGGTCACCCGGCAGGACTATGGGCGTACCGCCATCTGACGGGGCGGAACGAATCGGATTGCCGCCCTTTGTCGTTCAAAGACAAAGGAGTTTGCCGATGACCGCCCTGCTGAAACCGCCGATCCGCTTTTCGGCAAGCCTGGAGCAGCCGCAGCCAGACGAAGCGGAGGCGGTCGCGGATATGGAGCGGTCGTTCGACACGATCCTGGAGACGACCTCGAAGGATTATGGC
Source organism: Sphingomonas sp. ABOLH (assembly GCF_003951715.1). Taxonomy (NCBI): domain Bacteria; kingdom Pseudomonadati; phylum Pseudomonadota; class Alphaproteobacteria; order Sphingomonadales; family Sphingomonadaceae; genus Sphingomonas; species Sphingomonas sp. ABOLH. Next base: position 48,858 of record NZ_QQWV01000008.1, read on the forward strand.
AAGGCGGTTCGCGCGGTCCATGCCAAGGGGCATGGCATCCTGAAGGGTGAGCTGACCATCCATGACGACCTGCCGCCGGAACTGGCGCAGGGGCTGTTCGCGACGCCGGGCGTGCATCCGGTGATCCTGCGATTCTCGACCAATCCGGGCGACATCATCGACGATGCGATCGGGTTGCCGCGTGGTCTGGCGTGGAAGGTGCTGGAGGTCGACGGCGAGCGGCTTTCCGGTGCGGAGGGGCGGACGCAGGACTTCGTGATGGTCAATGCGCCTGCCTTCGCCGCGCCGACGCCGCAGAAATTCGCGGGCAATCTGAAGCTGCTCGCCAAGACGACCGACAAGGCGGAATGGGCGAAGAAGGCGCTGTCCTATGTCCTGCGCGGGGCGGAAGCGGCGCTGGAAGCGGTCGGGACCGAGAGCACGTTGCTCAAGACGATGGGCGGATCGAAGAACGTCCATCCGCTCGGCGAGACCTATTTCTCCGCGACTCCGTTCCGCCACGGGGCGTTCGTCGCCAAATATCAGCTGGTGCCGGTGTCGCCCGATCTGGTCGCGCTGACTGATCAGGTGATCGACACGAGCGGCCGGCCGAACGCGATCCGCGAGGACATGCAGGCGGATGCCCGCCGGGTGCGCGGCGAATGGGAGGTGCGGGTGCAGCTGCTGCGCGATACCGATGCCCAGCCCATCGAGGATGCGGCGACGCCGTGGCCGGAGGAAGTCAGCCCGTTCATCACCGTCGCGACGATCCGGACCGAGCCGCAGGACAGCTGGGCGGCGGACCGGGTGGCCGAGGTGGACGATAATCTTCGCTTCAGCGTGTGGACCGGGCTGGCGGCGCATCAGCCGCTGGGCGGGGTGAACCGGGTGCGCAAGCCGATCTACGACCATTCGGTGCAGTATCGACGGCGGTTCAACGGGTGTCCGTTGCACGAGCCGGGTTGAGGGGGCTTTCGTACTCCCGTGGAGGCGGGAGTCCAGGGCGGCAAACGGTAACGTTGTGACAGGGCAACCCTGGACCCCCGCCTTCGCGGGGGTACGGTCATGGAGCGGGCGTGGCTACTCCCTTACCCGCACCAGCCCTTCCTGCGCGACGCTTGCCACCAACCGCCCGTCGCGGCTGAAGAAGCGGCCGCGATTGAAGCCGCGGGCGTGGCCGGCCCAGGGGCTGTCGGTCTGGTACAACAGCCAGTCGTCGGCGCGGAACGGTTCGTGCAGCCACAGCGCGTGGTCGAGGCTGGCGGTCTGTACCTGGTCCATCATCCAGTGGATGCCGTGCGGCAACATGCAGGTGCCGAGCAGCATCATGTCGCTGGCATAAGCGAGGATCGCGCGGTGCAGCGTCATGTCGTCGCCGATCGGCGCGACCGCGCGGAACCAGCCATGTTGCAGCGGGGCGCGCTTGGTCGGGTCGCTCCAATGTTCCGCCTCGACCGGACGGATCTCGATCGGACGGGCGCGCAGGAACAGGCGGCGAAACTTTTCGGGAATGCGGTCCTGCATCGTTTCACGCAGTTCGCGGTCGGTCGGCAAAGCCTCGGGCGGCGGCACGTCGGGCATCGCATCCTGATGCGCCAGCCCGTTCTCGGGCAGCTGGAACGATGCCGCCATGTTAAGGATCGCCTGCCCGCGCTGCATCGCGATCACCCGCGCATTGGCGAAGCTGCGCCCGGCAAAGTCGCGGACCACGCGGTAGACGATCGGATGCTGCTCATCGCCCGGCCGCATGAAATAGGCGTGGAGCGAGTGCGCGATCTTCTCCCCGCCGATCGAGCGCTGGGCAGCCTGCAACGCCTGAGCAATGACCTGCCCGCCGAACACCCGGCCGACGCCGCCCGGATTGCGGGCGCCGCGATACAGGTCGGTGTCGATCTCCTCGATATCGAGCAGGCGGACGAGACCGGCGATCAGACCGTCGGGTGTTGGCTCCATCAATATCCCCCGGCGCGCGCCACACGGTCGGTGTGATAGCCGATATCGCCGAACATTTCGGTCAGGACGCGGGCGCGCTTCATGAAGAAGCCTATATCAGCCGCGTCGGTCATGCCAATGCCGCCATGCATCTGCACCGCTTCCTGCACCGACAGGGTGGTGGCGATGCCGGTCATCGCCTTCGCAACGGAGACGGCGAGGTCGGCGTCGGGCGAACTCTGGTCGAGCAGTTGCTGCGCCTTCAGCACGGCGGCGCGGGCGACTTCCAGTTCAGAATAGAGATGCGCGGCGCGGTGTTGCAGCGCCTGGAAACTGCCTATGGTCTGGCCGAACTGCTTGCGCTGGCGCAGATAGTCGAGGGTGCGAGTGGCGGCGCCATCGCCGACGCCGAGCGATTCCGCCGCCGCTCCGGTGCGTGCGGCGCTGAGCAGGCGGGCGAGCGGCGCCGAGCCGTCATCGACCGCGCCGACCACCGCGTCGCCATCGACCATGACGTTATCGAAGGTCAGCCGTGCGGCGATGCTGCTGTCGACCAGCCGCCGCGGATCGGCAGTCATGCCCGGTGTGCCGGCCGGCAGGGCGAACAGGGTCAGGCCGTCCTTGTCGTCGGCCTGGCCAGCGGTGCGGACGACGACGAGGATCAGGTCGGCGACATGGCCATGGGTCACGAACTGCTTGGTGCCCGACAGACGGAAGCCGTTGCCGGCGCGCTCGGCGCGGAGCGCAACGCTGTCGCCATGCTTGGCGCGTTCGTCGATGGCGAGCGCGGCGACGGTTCGGCCGGCGGCGATTTCGGGAAGCCAGCGTTCACCGGACGATGTGCCGGCCAGCGCCGCGACGGCGGCGACCGAGGTGGTGAGGAACGGGGAGGGCGACAGGTTGCGGCCGATCTCCTCCAGCACGATGCCTGCCTCGACATGGCCGAGGCCCAGGCCGCCGGCGCTTTCGGGCACCATCATGCCGGTGAAGCCTATCTCGGCGAACTTGGCCCACAGGTCGCGGTCGAAGCCGGTGGGGTCGTCGGCATCGCGCAGCGCGCGCAGATGCGCGACCGGCGCGGCCTCCCCCAGAAATTCGCGCGCCGTATCGGCGAGCATCGTCTGATCTTCGTTCAGAAACAACGGCATGATGGTAATTCCTGACAGACGGTTACTGGGTCGGCAGGTCGAGAATACGACGCGCGATGATGTTGAGCTGGATTTCGGACGTGCCGCCCTCGATCGAATTGGCCTTGGTGCGCAGCCATGCGCGAGCTTCGGCGCCGTCCCTGCTGTCGGCGCCTTCCCATTCGAGCAGGTCGCTGCCGCCCGCCGCCATCATCAGTTCGTGGCGCGTCTTGTTCAGCTCGGTCCCGACATATTTCATCATGCTGGGCTGCGCCGGATGGGCGCGGTTCGCCTTCAGTTCGTCGATGAAGCGTTCGGACATGGCGGCAAAGGCGCGGGCGCGGACATCGAAGGTCGCGAGCGTGGCGCGCAGCATCGGATCGGCGAGCCGGCCCTGATCGTCGTGCCCGACCGTCGCCACCGCGCGGTCGATCAGCGGACGATCATCGGTCAGCCCCATGCCGGAGATCATCTCCCGCTCATGGCCGAGCAGATATTTGGCGACGTCCCAGCCCTTGTTCCGTTCGCCGATCAGATTGGTCTTGGGCACGCGGACATCGTCGAAGAAGGTTTCGCAGAAGGGCGAGTTGCCGGAGATCAGCTTGATCGGGCGGGTGGTGACGCCGGGCGAGGCCATGTCGAACAACAGGAAGCTGATGCCGCCCTGCTTGGTCGAGCGGTCGGTGCGGACGAGGCAGAAGATCCAGTCGGCCTTGTCGGCATAGCTGGTCCACACCTTCTGCCCATTGACGATGAAGTCGTCGCCATCCTCCACCGCGCTGGTCTGCAGCCCGGCGAGGTCGGAGCCGGCGCCGGGTTCGCTATAGCCCTGGCACCAGCGGATTTCGCCGCGGGCGATCTTGGGCAGATGCTCTAGCTTCTGTTCTTCGGTGCCGTATTTCAGCAGCGCCGGCCCGAGCATCGAGATACCGAAGGAATAGAGCGGGTTGCGGGCGTTTATTGCGGAGATTTCCTCGCGCAAAATCTTGGCTTCGGCCGGCGACAGGCCGCCGCCGCCATAGGCGGTCGGCCAATCGGGCACGGTCCAGCCGCGTGCCGCCATGCGGTCGAGCCAGATCTTCTGGTCGGGGTTGGCGTAGGTCGCGTTGCGGCCGCCCCAGGTCGCATCCTTGTCGGAGCGGACCGGTTCGCGCATCGAGGGCGGGCAATTCTCCTCCAGCCAGGCGCGGGTGTCGGCGCGGAATTGGGCGAGGTCGCTCATGCCGAGAACCTCCCGCCCTGTTCGGCCTTCTCGCGCAGCAGCGGCGATACCTCGAAACCGTGGCGCTCCAACCCCTCGACGATCTTTGTCAGCCCTTCGGTATCGGCCCAGAACATCGGGCCGCCGCGATAGACCGGCCAGCCATAGCCATAGATCCAGACCACATCGATGTCCGACGCGCGCTGCGCCTTGCCCTCGGCCAGGATCTTCGCCCCTTCGTTGACCATGGTGTAGAGCGTGCGCTCGACGATCTCCTGATCGGTTACGTCATGCTGCGGCGTGTTGGTCTTCCTACGGAAATCGTCGATGATCGCGGCGACGCGCGGGCTGTTCGACGGGGTGCGCTTGGCATCGTAATCGTAGAAGCCGGCCTGTTTCTTCTGGCCCCAGCGGCCTTCGGCGGCGAGGGCGTCGCGCAGGTTTTCGATCCGGTTGGGATCGCGGTGCCAGCCGATGTCGACGCCGGCCAGATCGGCCATCTGGAACGGGCCCATCGGCATGCCGAATTCGACATGGACGCGGTCGACCTGTTCCGGGGTGGCGCCTTCCAGCAGCAGCTTCAACGCTTCGACCTGGCGCGGTTCCAGCATCCGGTTGCCGATGAAGCCGTGACAGACGCCGGCGATGACCGCGACCTTGCGGATCTTCTTGGCCAGCGCCATCGCCGTTGCCAGCACATCGTCGGCGGTCGCATCGCCGCGGACGATTTCCAACAGTTTCATGACGTTGGCGGGCGAGAAGAAGTGCAGGCCGACCACGTCCTGCGGCCGCTTCGTCGCCTGGGCGATGACGTTGACGTCGAGATAGCTGGTGTTCGACGCGAGGATCGCGCCGGGTTTGCAGATCGCGTCGAGCCTGCCGAAAATGTCCTGCTTGACCGACATTTCCTCATACACCGCCTCGATCACCAGATCGACATCGGCCAGCGCGTTCAGGTCGAGCGTGGGGGTGAGCAGGCCCATCGCCTGGTCGACCTGTTCGGGCTTCATCCGGCCCTTGGCGGCGGTGGCGTCGTAATTCTTGCGGATCGTGGCGGTGCCGCGGTCGAGCGCGTCCTGCTGCATCTCGACGATGGTGACGGGCACGCCTGCCGACAGGAAGTTCATCGCGATGCCGCCGCCCATCGTGCCGGCGCCGATGATGCCGACGCGGTCGATCGGGCGCAGCTTCACGTCGTCGGCGATGCCGTCGATCTTCGATGCCTTGCGTTCGGCGAAGAAGATATGGCGCTGGGCGGCCGACTGGACGCCGAACATCAGCTTCATGAATTGCTGCCGTTCGAATTCCGAGCCCTCGGCATAAGGAACCTCGGTCGCCTTCACGACGCAGGCGATGTTGGCGGCGGGTGCTTCGAAGCCGCGGAAGCGGCGGGCGTTGGTTTTCTCGAAGGCGGCGATAGCTTCCGGGTCGGGGGAGAGCGGGCGCTCGGACGCGCGGGGAATCGGGCGGACGTCTGCGACTTCGCGGGCGAAGGCGATGGCGTCGGCGAGCAGGCTGTCCTCGCCGGCCAGTCGGTCGACGATGCCGGCCTGCTTAGCCTTGGCAGCGGAGATCGGATCGCCCTTCGCCACCATCTCCAGCGCGACCGCGACGCCGGCGAGCCGAGGCAGGCGCTGGGTGCCGCCGGCACCGGGGAGCAGGCCGAGCTTCACCTCGGGCGTGCCGAGCTTCGCGCTGGGAACGGCGATGCGGTAGTGGCTGGCGATCGCAACCTCGCACCCGCCGCCCAGCGCCGTACCGTGGATCGCGGCCACGACCGGCTTGTCCGACGCCTCGATCCGGTCGACCACCTCCGGCAGCATCGGTTCGATCGGGGGTTTGCCGAATTCGGTGATGTCGGCCCCGGCGAAGAAGGTCCGCCCGGCGCAGGCGATCACCACCGCGCGGACCGAATCGTCACCGGCGGCTTCCTCGATCGCGGCCGTCAGCCCCTTGCGGACCGGAGCCGACAGGGCGTTGACCGGGGGATTGTCGGCGATGACGACCAGGACGTCGCCATGGCGTTCGGTAGTCACGGGCATGTCGCATCTTCTCCATAAAATGCCATACCGGTCATTCTAAACGCCGGCGGGGTTGCTGCATTCTATTGCCTTTCGCGGGATGACAATCAATAGTGTCGGCCATGAAAAGCGGAAGGAGCGGGGCAAACCCGACCTTCGACAGATAGTCAGGAGCGGTTGCGTGGCAGGTAGCGAAGCAGGGATGACGGTGCCGGCGGACTGGCCGCGCATGTCGATGGCGGCGGTACGGGGTGCGCTGACCGCGCCGGGCCAGCCGTTCGAGATGGATCAGGTGACGATCGACGGGATCGCGACGCGGGTGTGGAAGAATGCGCCGGCGAACCTGACGCAGCTGATCGCGCTGTCGCGGACGCATGGCGATCGGCTGGCGACGATCCATGAGGACCAGCGCGTGACCTATGAGGCGCAGTATCGCGCCATCGCGACGCTCGCCGCCGAACTGCGCGCGATGGGAGTGGCGAAGGGCGACCGGGTGGCGCTGGCCATGCGCAACATGCCCGAATGGCCGGTGGCCTTCTTTGCCATCGTCGCGACCGGGGCGATCTGCGTGCCGCTCAACGCGTGGTGGAGCCCGCAGGAGCTGGCGTTCGGTGTCAACGATTCGGGCGCGCGGGTGCTGATCGTCGACCGGCAGCGGCACGACCGGCTGGACGGCGACTATCGCGCGATGCCGGGGTTGGAGGCGGTGCTGGTCGCGCGGGCGCGGGTGCCGCTGAGCGGGATCTGCCGGCGGCTGGAGGATGCGATCGGCGATTGTAGCGGCTATGCGTCGCTGCCTGAGGTTGCGCTGCCGGCGGTCGAGATCCTGCCTGACGATGCGGCGACGATCTTCTATACCAGCGGCACGACCGGGCGGCCCAAGGGGGCGCTGGGCACGCATCGCAACCTGTCGACCAATATCCTGTCGGCGGCCTATGTTGCGGCAAGGTCCTATCTGCGGCGGGGCGAGATGCCACCCGAGCCGGAGCCGAAGGTCGGGTTGCTGGTCATCCCGTTCTTTCATGTGACGGCGTGCAGCGCGTCGCTGATGGGGGCGCTGGCCGGGGGCACGACATTGGTGCTGATGCGCAAATGGGATGCGGGCGAGGCGCTGGCGCTGATCGAGCGGGAGCGGGTGCAGGTGACCGGCGGCGTGCCGACGATCGCGTGGCAGTTGCTGGAGCATCCCGACCGCGAGAAATACGACCTGTCGTCGCTGGAGGTCGTGCAATATGGCGGCGCGCCGTCGGCGCCCGATCTGGTGAAGCGGATCTTCGACGTGTTCGGTGCGCTGCCCGGCAATGGCTGGGGCATGACCGAGACGATGGCGACGGTGACGCAGCATGTCGGCGAGGATTATCTGGCGCGGCCGACCAGTTGCGGTGCGCCGGTGCCGGTCGCCGACCTGAAGATCATGGCCGATGACGGCGTGACCGAACGGCCGGTCGGCGAGGTCGGCGAGCTGTGGGCGCGCGGGCCGATGATCGTGCGTGGGTACTGGAACGCGCCGGAGGAGACGGCCAAGACCTTCGTCGACGGATGGGTGCGCACCGGCGATCTGGCGCGGCTGGACGAGGAGGGCTTTTGCACCATCGTCGACCGCGCCAAGGACATCATCATCCGCGGTGGCGAAAATATCTATTCGATCGAGGTGGAGGACGTGTTGTACGCGCATCCTTCGGTCACCGATGCCGCGTTGGTCGGCGTGCCCGATCCGGCATTGGGCGAGGTGCCGGCGGCGGTCGTCCACCTGTGTCCGGGATGCGAGGCGAGCGAGGCGGAGCTGCAGGCCTTCGTCCGTGCGCGGCTGGCGGCGTTCAAGGTGCCGGTGGCGGTGCGGTTCTCGGACACGGTGCTGCCGCGCAATGCCAATGGGAAAATTTTGAAAAGCGAGCTGCGCCAGATGTTTGCCGCGCCGGGCAAGGCGTAGCGCAGCTACGTCGAGCCGCAGGAGGCGCGGCCGGTGGGCGGCGCGTGAGGCGCCGTCCGACGACGCGGGCTTTGCCCGTGGCGGGCCTCGGTACGGGCCCGGGTGCGACGGCCAAAGTTCACTAAGTTCACACTCGCCGCGCCGGGCCAGGCCTAGCGCAGCTAGGCCGCGTCCCCAAGGCGCGGCCGGCCGGCGGCGCGTGAGGCGCCGTCCGACGACGCGGGCTTTGCCCGTGGCGAGCCTCGGTACGGACCGTGTGAGAAGGTCAAAGTTCACTAAGTTCACACTCGCCGCGCCGGGCGAAGGGGTAGCGCAGCTAGGCCGAGCCTTCAGGCACGGCCGGCCGGCGGCGCGTGAGGCGCCGTCCGACGACGCGGGCTTTGCCCGCGGCGGGCCTCGGTACGGGCCCAGGTGCGACGGTCAAAGTTCACTAAGTTCACACTCGCCGCGCCGGGCGAAGGCGTAGCGCAGCTAGGCCGAGCCTCCAGGCGCGGCCGGCCGGCGGCGCTTGAAGCGCCGTCCGACGACACGGGCTTTGCCCGTGGCGGGCTTTAGGTACGGACCGTGTGAGGCGGTTAAAGTTCACTAAGTTCACACTCGCCACATAGTCAGCGAAACAATGCTATTCAGTTGCAATAACGGTTCATCCAGCATTCGCGGCGATTGTCCCGTGCCGTCACGGGGAGATCCCAGCCTTCGCTGGGATGACGTCTGGGGCGGTTGAATGCGCGCGGCTAGCGAAGCGCGCGCAGGCGATCGGACGTGTCAAAGAGCAGGCGCGTGGGGGCGGCCGGGGCGGATCATGCGCCGGTGATGGCGTGTAGGAAAGGCCGTTCCCGCCACCCTTCGCAAGTGCCGTGAAAACTGCTAACGGCCCGGCCATGCTCAATCTGAACGGTATCACGGTGCGCCTGGGCGGGCGGACGATCCTCGACAACGCCAGTGCGGCGCTGCCGCCGGGCAGCCGCGTCGGGCTGATCGGGCGCAATGGCGCGGGCAAGTCGACGCTGGTGCGGGTGATCGCCGGCCAGTTGGAGCCCGATAATGGCGTGGCGGAGATGCCGCGGGGCAGTCGGCTGGGCTATGTCGCGCAGGAAGCGCCGGCCGGACAGGCGACGCCGTTCGAAACCGTGCTGGAAGCCGATGTCGAGCGTGCGAAGCTGATGCACGATGCCGAGACGGTGACCGATCCCGACCGGCTAGGCGATATTCACGAAAGGCTGCTGGCGATCGACGCCTATGGTGCCCCGGCGCGCGCGGCGCGGATTCTGGTCGGGCTGGGCTTTGACGAGGAGATGCAGAACCGGCCGCTGGAGAGCTATTCGGGCGGCTGGCGGATGCGCGTGGCGCTGGCGGCGTTGCTGTTCAGCCAGCCGGACGTGCTGCTGCTCGACGAACCGTCGAACCACCTCGACCTTGAAGCGGTAATGTGGCTCGAGGATTTCCTGAAAGGGTACAAAGCGACGATCGTCGTCGTCAGCCACGAGCGCGATTTCCTGAACAACGTCGTCGACCATATCCTGCACCTGCATCAGGGCAAGATCACGCTGTATCCGGGTGGATATGACGCGTTCGAGAAGCAGCGCGCCGAGCGGCTGGCGCAGCTGGAGGCGGCGCGCGCCAACCAGGCGGCGCAGCGGGCCAAGCTGCAGGAATATGTCGCCAAGAACTCGGCACGCGCCTCGACCGCCAAGCAGGCACAGTCGCGGCTGAAGATTCTCGCCAAGATGAAGCCGATCGCGGCGATGGCCGAGGACCCCAGCCTGTCGTTCGACTTCCCCGATCCCGATGAGCTGCGTCCGCCGCTCATCACGCTCGACATGGCGAGTGTCGGCTATGGCGAGACGCCGATCCTCAAGCGGCTGAACCTGCGCATCGATCCCGAGGATCGCATCGCGCTGCTGGGCCGCAACGGCAACGGCAAGACGACGCTGGCGCGGCTGCTGGCGGCGCAACTGGCGCCGATGGACGGCGACATGAACGCCGCGGGCAAGATGAAGGTTGGCTACTTCACCCAGTATCAGGTGGAGGAACTGAGCACCGACGACACCCCGCTGGAGCATATGACGCGGCAGATGAAGGGCGCGTCGCCCGCCGCCGTCCGCGCGCAGTTGGGGCGGTTCGGCTTTTCGGGGGACAAGGCGACGACATTGGTCGGGAAGCTGTCGGGCGGCGAGCGGGCGCGCCTCGCGCTGGCGCTGATTACGCGGGATGCGCCGCACATGCTGATCCTCGACGAACCGACCAACCACTTGGACGTCGATGCGCGCGAGGCGCTGGTGCAGGCATTGAACGCCTATACCGGCTGCGTGCTGCTGGTCAGCCACGACCGGCATATGCTGGAGGCGACGGCGGATCGGCTGGTGCTGGTCGATGAGGGGACCGCGAAGGAGTTCGACGGGACCATCGACGACTATATCGCGCTGGTGCTGGGCAATTCGGCGAAGGAAAAGGCAGCCAAGGCCAACAAGAAGAACGACCGCAAGGCCGCCGCCGAAGCGCGCGAAAAGGCGCAGGTGTTGCGCAAGGGGGCGCAGGCGATCGAGCGCGATCTGGCGCGGCTGACCGAACAGCGCGATGCCCTGGATGCGGCGATGGCGGGGCAGGCGTCGCCTGCGCTGGCCAAGCTGACGATGGCGCAGTTGATGAAGCGCCGCGCGAGCCTCGATACCGAAATCGAGGTGGCGGAGACGAAGTGGATGGAGGCGAACGAGGCGTTGGAGGCGCTGGCGGCGTAGGGGGATTGGCGTCACCGCTATCCCGTCGAATTATGCGTCTTGGTGTATGTGCCGCCGGGCAATGCTAAAATTCGCTTGCGGACATTTGGTATGGCGAGCAAGCTGTAGTGATGGACGCTGATCAACCGTTCTTTCGCTTCAACCCAAATGCGTATGTGGACGAAATATCATTCAAACGTTCCCAAGACGTTTGCGAGCTGTGTCGGCGAGCAAGTGTCTGGGAATATACGGGTAACATCTACACGACTTCCCTACGACCGACCGTTTGTGCACGATGCATTGCCGAGGATCGTCTTTTAGGTTTTCTCCAAGATGATCTTGCTACACTGCATGATGTGGATATCTTTGGCGCAGAGATTTCGCTTGCAAAGGAAGTTCTAACACGAACACCTGGCGTACGTTGCTTTAATCCATTCGAGTGGCCAGTCATCAATGGAATTCCACTTGCATTTATGGGATATGGTGACAACGCCGCATTGATAAACCTCCCTGGAGTCGACGAAGCTATCGAGGAAGGTTTCGCTGGATATAGGCAGGAGTCCAGTCTTGTTCCTTACGCGCTCATCTTCAAGCAACTGGATGGCGACAGGTATCGCGTAGTCGTCGACCTCGATTGAGTGCCAAGACGATGTCCGCGGCACACGGTAGCGGACGACAGGCGACACCGCCGCCGCCAGCCGCTAAGACACCCCCAATGTCCGACTCCTTCCTCGCCCTCGATATCCCCGAACAGCCTGCAGCGGCGCAGCCGTACCGCGTGCTCGCGCGCAAATATCGGCCGCAGACGTTCAGCCAGCTTATCGGCCAGGATGCGATGGTCACGACGCTGGGCAATGCGATCAAGCGTGGGCGGCTGGCGCATGCGTTTTTGCTGACCGGGGTGCGCGGGGTCGGCAAGACGTCGACCGCGCGGCTGATCGCCAAGGCGCTGAACTGTATCGGGCCGGACGGGCAGGGCGGGCCGACGATCGATCCTTGCGGGGTGTGCGAGCCATGCCGGGCGATCGCCGAGGGGCGGCATATCGACGTGGTCGAGATCGACGCCGCGTCGAACAACGGCGTCGACAGCGTGCGCGAGATGACCGAGGCGGTGCGCTATGCCGCGGTGTCGGCGCGCTTCAAGATCTACATCATCGACGAAGTGCACATGATGTCGACGCCGGCGTTCAATGCGCTGCTGAAGACGCTGGAAGAGCCGCCCGCGCACGTCAAGTTCCTGCTGGCGACGACCGAGGTGCACAAGGTGCCGGTGACGGTGCTGTCGCGTTGCCAGCGGTTCGATTTGCGGCGGATTCCTGCCGATCTGCTGGCAGGGCATTTCGCGCATGTGGTCGAGGCGGAGGGCGTCGAGGCCGAACCGGAGGCGCTGCAACTGATCGCGCGGGCGGCGGAAGGATCGGCGCGCGACGGGCTGTCGATCCTCGACCAGGCGATCGCGCATGGCGGGCTGGACGGCGAGGGCGTGCGGGCCGATGCCGTGCGGCAGATGCTGGGCCTGTCGGATCGGGGGGCGATTCGGACGCTGTTCGACCTGCTGTTGAAGGCGGATGGGCCGGGGGCGCTGCGGGCGCTCAGGGCGCAATATGATCTGGGCGTCGATCCGGCGTCGGTGCTGCGGACGCTGCTCGAAACCGTGCATGCGGTGACGATCGTCAAGGTCGGCGGCGATCGCGGACCGGGCCAGTCGGCGGAGGAGCGCGCGGCGTTCGACGGGTGGAGCGCGCTGTCGTTCCCGATGCTGCACCGGCTGTGGCAGTTGCTGCTGAAGGGGCATGAGGAAGTGTCGCGCGCGGCGTTGCCGATCGAGGCGTGCGAGATGGCGTTGCTGCGCATCGTCCATGCATCGTCGCTGCCCGATCCGGGGACGCTGGCGAAGCAGTTGGCGGCGGGGCAGGTTCCGGCGATGGGCGCGCCTCCTGCGCCGGCGCCCGCGCCTGCCGCCGAACCGGTGGCGGTGGCCGATCCGGTGCCGGAGACGGCCGAACAGGTCGCCCAGCTGCTATCGAAGCATGGGCGGCATTCGCTGGAGGCGCAGTTTCGCAATTGCGCGCGGCTGATCCGGCTGGAGCCGCAGCTGATCGAACTGAGCGGCGCGCGGCCCTTGCCTGCCGACTTCACCCGTGATCTGGAAAATGCGCTGAAGGGGATCACCGGCAGCCATTGGCGCGTTCTGATCGGCGAGGGGACGGGCGAACCGACCTTGCGCGAACAGGAAACGGCCAAGGCGGAATCGGAGCGCGATCAGGTCCTCAACTCGCCGCTGGTACAGGCGGCACTGGCGGCGTTTCCGGACGCCACCCTCGATCATTGGCAACGCAGCGACGGGAGTATCGCGCGATGAAGAATCTCGACGACATCATGGCCATGGCGCAGAACGTGCAGAACGAACTGACCAAGGCGCAGGCGAACCTCGACACGATCGAGGTCGACGGACAATCGGGCGGGGGGCTGGTCAAGGTCCGTGCCTCGGCCAAGGGGCGCATCCTGGGCGTCGATATCGACGATTCGCTGCTGCAGCCGTCGGAAAAGCAGATGCTCGAAGACCTGATCGTCGCCGCGTTCAACGATGCGCGGGCAAAGGCGGATGCGGCGAGCTCGACCGAAATGTCGAAGCTGACCAACGGCCTGCCGCTGCCGCCGGGATTCAAGCTGCCGTTCTGAGCGGTTCGGAACGCTGCTGGAACAAGCGGCGGGCGTGACGGTTCTTGGGCTCATCCATCATTGAGGGAGAGAGGCCATGGAACCCGATCGGATCGAAACCAACCCCAATGGCGCGCCGCAGACGGTGATCGTCGAGCGGCGCGGGTCGGGCGGCGGGTTGTTGATCGGGCTGGCGATCCTGCTGGCGGTGATCGTCGGGGCCTATTTCCTGCTGAACAACGCGAACAACGACAACGCCCGGACCGGTGCGGTGACGTCGGCGGCGAAGAGCGTCGGCGATGCGGCGGACAAGGCCGGCGATGCGGTTGAGCGGGCGACGAAGTAACGTCGTTTTCTGACCGGAGACAAGCGTCACCCCAGCGGAGGCTGGGGTGACGTGCTTTGGCAGGTACTTCCTATGCCCTGCCTCGTCATTCCGGCGAAGGCCGGAATCCATGGATACGGGCCGGTTCGATGGAGCCGCTGACGTTTCGTAACCATGGATCCCGGCTTTCGCCGGGATGACGTTTGGGGCGGGGGCAGCTACTTGAGACAGCTGTCCAGCCCCTCGCGGCGGACGATGGCGATGCGGCGTTCGATCGTGCGGGCGTAGCGGCGGGTGAAGCCGGTCGGGGCGATGCCGGCGCGCTTCTTGGGCAATGGCAGGACGGCGGCGATCTGGGCGGCCTCGCGCGCGCCCAGCTTGTCGGCGCCGTGCTTGAAGTAGCGACGCGCGCCGGCTTCGACGCCATAGGTGCCGATGCCGGTTTCGGCGACGTTGAGATAGACTTCCATGATCCGCCGCTTGCCCCACATCGCCTCGATCAGAACGGTGAAATAGGCCTCCAAGCCTTTGCGGAAATAGCCGCCGCCCTGCCACAAGAAGACGTTCTTCGCGGTCTGCTGGCTGATGGTTGATCCGCCGCGGATGCGCCCGCCCTCGGCATTGCGACGGGCGGCGTTGGCGATGGCGATGTAGTCGAAGCCGTTATGGGCGCAGAAGCGGCTGTCCTCCGCCGCGATGACCGCGCGGGGCATGTCGGGGTCGATCTTGGACAGCGGGCGCCAGCTCTTGGTGACGCCGTGGCCGGTGGGCACGTCGCCGAGCATGGTGAGGGTGATCGGTGGCGGCACGAAGCGCAGGATCAGCACCCAGAGGACCGAGAGGATGACGAAGCCGAGGATCGCCTTGATCGCCCAGCCGGTCAGGCGGCGGGGCCAGCGGCGGTTCGCAGCGGGCTTTGGGCGGGATGCGGTGCGGGCGGCCATGAAGGCTCGCTAGCCGGAGCGAGCGGGCGAGGGCAAGGTGGCAACTGACGTTGGTGGAGGAGCCATGGGCGGCATGGGTTATGGATCCCGGCCTTCGCCGGGATGACGGTTGGGGCGGGGGTGGTCCGTCGCCACCCCCGCCCCCGGCCTTACACCGCGGCGAGCATCCGGCGGTCGCCGGCGAGGCGCATCATCGCCTTTTGCAGCTTTTCGAAGGCGCGGACCTCGATTTGGCGGACGCGTTCGCGGCTGACGCCGTAGACTTGGCTCAGCTCTTCCAGCGTCTTGGGGTCGTCCGTCAGGCGGCGTTCGGTCAGGATGTGCTTTTCGCGGTCGTTCAGGTCGTCCATCGCCTCGACCAGCATGCCGTGGCGGACATCGGCTTCCTGTGCCTCGGCCACGACCGAGTCCTGCAACGGGCTGTCATCGGCCAGCCAGTCCTGCCACTGGCTCTCGCCATCCTCGCGCATGGGGACGTTGAGCGACGTGTCGCCGCCCATCGCCATGCGGCGGTTCATCGAGGTGACTTCCTCTTCGGTCACGCCGAGGTCGGTCGCGATCTTCTGGAGGTGTTCGGGGCTGAGGTCGCCGTCCTCGAACGCGTCGAGCTTCGACTTCATCCGGCGCAGGTTGAAGAACAGCTTCTTCTGCGCGGCGGTGGTGCCCATCTTCACGAGGCTCCACGAGCGCAGGATGAATTCCTGGATCGAGGCGCGAATCCACCACATCGCATAGGTGGCGAGGCGGAAGCCGCGGTCGGGTTCGAATTTCTTCACGCCCTGCATCAGCCCGATATTCCCTTCGGAAATCAGTTCGCTGACCGGCAGGCCGTAGCCGCGATAGCCCATCGCGATCTTTGCGACGAGGCGCAGGTGCGAGGTGACGAGCTGCGCCGCCGCCTCCGGATCGCCATGTTCCTGAAACCGCTTGGCGAGCATATATTCCTGCTCGGGCGCGAGGATCGGGAACTTGCGGATTTCGGAGAGATAGCGGTTGAGGCTCGCCTCGCCGCCAAGCGCCGGGATCGTCGCCGGGACGTTGCTGCCAGTTGCCATCGCGTGAAACTCCCTTTGTCCTTGTGGCTACACCGCACCGCGGAATCGCCGAAACCTATACGTGAAGATGGTCCAACAGTTCCTGCATGTCTGCCGGAAGGTCACTATCGAACGACAAAGCGTTTTTTGTGACCGGATGGATGAACCCCAGATGTGCGGCGTGCAATGCCTGTCGCCGGAAATTCAGGGTTTCCAGCTGGGCCTTCAACGCCGGTCGCCGCCCGGCATAGACCGGATCGCCCAGCAGCGGATGGCCGATCGACGCCATGTGCACCCGCACCTGATGGGTGCGCCCCGTCTCCAGCCGACATTCGATCAGCGACGCGTCGCGAAGCTGCCGAAGTTTGCGAAAGTGAGTCACCGCATGTTTTGCGGTGGGGCTGTGGACGATGGCCATCTTCTTGCGATCATTGGGAGAACGCGCCAGCGGGGCGTCCACCGTTCCCGCCGAAGTTGCCACCCGCCCCGCCGCGATCGCCAGATAGCGGCGATCGATGCTGTGATCCTTGAACTGCCGCGCCAGCCCTTCATGCGCCACATCGTCCTTGGCGACGACCAGCAGGCCCGACGTATCCTTGTCGATGCGATGCACGATGCCCGGCCGCGCGACGCCGCCGATGCCCGACAGCTTGCCCGCGCAATGGTGGAGCAACGCGTTGACCAGCGTCCCGTCGAGATTGCCCGCCGCGGGATGCACCACCAGCCCGGCGGGCTTGTCGATGACGATCAGGTGATCGTCCTCATAGGCGATCATCAGCGGAATATCCTGCGCGACATTGTCGAGCGGCACGGCGGCGGGGAGGGTGATGGTGAAGACCTGCCCGGCCGACACCTTGCGCTTGCCGTCCGACACCGGTCCGTCCTCGCCCCGGACATGGCCGGCGGCCATCAGCGCCTTGATCCGTTCGCGCGACAGGTCGGCGACGACCTCGGCCAATGCCTTGTCGATCCGTTGCCCGTGCGCCGCATCGGTGATGCGCGCCTCGATCGTGGAAACCCCCCGGTCCATTGCGTATGGAGATGGGGATGGAACCGGAAATTTCAAGCGAACTGCTGGCCCGACTGTTACGGACGGCCAACGAAAGTGCTGTCGAAATCTGCGGAATCCTGCGGGGAAGCGACGGCCGGATCATTGCTGCCGAGCCGGCGCGCAACGTCGCGGTGGACCCGGCGCGGCACTTCGAGATCGATCCCGCCGCGCTGTTCGTGGCGCTGCGCGATGCGCGGCGGGGCGGGATGCCGGTGTTGGGCTGGTATCATTCGCATCCCTCGGGCAGCGCCGATCCGTCGGCGACCGATGCGGCGCAGGCGGCGGCGGACGGCATGATCTGGCTGATCCTGGGCGGCGGCACCGCGCGGCTGTGGCGGGCGATCGCGGACGGGGCACGCCATGGCCGGTTCGACCCGGTCGCCTTCACGGTAAAGGACGGCGGCCACGTTGAAAAAAACTGCGAAGCGGTGCACATGGACCGGGCCGGGCGGACGATGACGTTCGCCAAAGCACAAGGGTCGTCGCATTGAACATCAGCCCAGCCGATTTCGCCAGCCTGCTGTGTTCGCGACTGTGCCACGACCTGCTGAGCCCGGTCGGGGCGCTCAACAACGGCCTCGAACTGCTGGCCGACGAACATGATCCGGACATGCGCGCCCGCTGCCTCGAACTCCTCGCCGACAGCGCGCGGGCGTCGGCGAACAAGCTGAAATTCTTCCGTCTGGCGTTCGGCGCGTCGGGCGGGCTGGGCGATTCGATCGACACGCGCGAGGCGCGGGCGGCGCTCGAAGGGCTGTTCGGCGACAATCACCGGGTGAAGCTGGGCTGGATGGTCGATGCGCCTTCGCTGCCGAAGCCGGCGGTCAAGGTGCTGTTGAACCTGGCGCTGATCGCGGGCGACGCGCTGGTGCGCGGCGGGCAGCTGGATATCGGGGCGGAGCCGACCGCGAACGGCATCGACATCGCGGTGCGTGCCGACGGGTTGCGGATCGTGCTCGACGCCGAGCTGCGCGGTGCATTGCTGGGCGACGCGGCGATGATGACCCCGCGTGCGGCAGCGGCGTGCCTGGTGCGCGAACTGGTCGAACAGGGCGGCGGGACGCTGCAGGTTTCGCCGGTCGATTCGCCGGTGCTGTTGTTCGGGGCGTCGCTGGTTACGGGGTGATCGCTCCCCATCGCGTCATCCGGGCGAAGACCGGGATTTCCCGGTTATCGCGCGGGACAAGAGCCGCCCAAGACCCCGGCCTGCGCCGGGGTGACGTTTGCATGCAGAAGGTCAAGAGGAAGCGGGACGCCGGATCAAGTCCGGGGTAACGGAAGTGGAAGCGGTCGTGCGCGACATTGGCGCCTGCACTAACCCCGCCTTAACCTGATCCCGCCCATGGTCGCGCCACAACCGGGCGGGGCCGCATGGACGATCTGTTACAGGAATTCATTGCCGAGACCCGCGAGACGCTGGAAGCGTTGTCGACGGAGGTCGTCGCGTGGGAGGCGGCGCCCGAGGATCGGGCGCGGCTGGATGCGATCTTCCGCTTCGTCCACACGGTCAAGGGCAGCTGCGGATTCCTCGACCTGCCGCGCCTGTTGCGGCTGAGCCATGCCGCCGAGGATACGCTGTGCGAGGTCCGCGACGGGACGCGGCGGCCCGACCGCGCGCTGGTCGACGGGGTGCTGGCGATCGTCGACCGGATCGGCGAACTGGTCGAGGCGATCGACGCCGGCCTGCCGCTGACCGACGAGGGTGAGGACGAGCTGATCGCCGCGCTGGCACCGGGGGCGAGCATCGCGCAGGCGACGACGCCGGTCGCGGCGGCGGCGATCGCGCAGGGGCGCACGCCGCTGCGCAGCGTCCGGCTGAACGTCGACCTGCTCGACCGCATGATGAGCGGCATGTCGGACATGGTGCTGGTCCGCAACGAACTGTTCCGACGCCTGCGCGACCTCGACCTCGATCCGGCGGTCGAAGGGGCGCTGGAGCGGCTGTCGGCGTCGGTGGCCGATATGCGTGACGCGGTGACGCGGACGCGGATGCAGAAGATCGAGACGCTGTTCTCTCCGCTGCCGCGGATCGTGCGCGACACGGCGGCGGCGGTGGGCAAGGCGGTGACGCTGAGCGTCGACGGCAGCGATGTCGAGTTGGACCGCGAGATGATCGAGGTGATGCGCGATCCGCTGGTCCATGTCGTGCGCAACGCGATCGACCATGGCATCGAGTCGCCCGCCGAACGCCGCGCCGCCGGCAAGCGCGAGAGCGGGCGGCTGCACGTCGCGGCGCGCCAGTCGGGCAACCAGATCGTGATCGAGGTGATCGACGACGGGCGCGGCATCGATACCGAGCGGCTGATCGCCAAGATGGCGGGTTCGGGACAGCGCAGCGAGGCCGAGCTGCGGCGGATGACCCAGCGCCAGCAATGCGAACTGGTCTTTGCACCGGGCCTGTCGTCGCGCGACGTCGCGACCGAGATTTCGGGACGCGGTGTCGGCATGGACGTGGTGCGATCGGCGATCGACCAGATCGGCGGGCGGATCACGCTGGACAACAAGCCCGGCCGGGGGCTGCGGATTGCGGTGCAGGTGCCGCTGACGCTGTCGATCGTGTCGACCATCGTCGTGCGTGCGGGCGAGCATCGCTTCGCCATTTCGCGCCAGACCATCGGCGAGATCGTGCGCGAACGCGGCGCGCATATCCGGATCGACCGGCTGGGCGATATCCGCATCGCGCAGATCCGCGACCGGCGGATACCGATGGTCGACCTGTGCGAGGTGCTGGGCGTCGAATCGCGGCCCGAGGCGTGCGGCAAGATGCTGGTCGTGGTCGGCATCGCCGGCGGCGACCTGGCCGTGTCGGTCGACGAGGTGCTGGATACCGAGGAACTGGTGGTCAAGCCGGCCGCTCCGGCGGTGATGGCGACCGGGCTGTTCGCCGGGCAGACCCTGCCCGACACCGGGCAGCCGATGCTGATGCTCGACTGTGCTGGCGTCGCGAGTGCCGCCGGCCTGACCTTTGCCGACGCGATGGACCGCGAGCTGGCGACCGAGGCGGAGGAGGTGGCGGACCCGGGGATCGCCGCGCTGCTGTTCGACGATCTTGACGGGCGGCGGCGGGTCATCCCGCTGGCGGTGATCGACCGGATCGAACGGATTCGCGCGGGCAGCCTGCAACGCAGCGGCGGGCGTATCTGGCTGTCGATCGACGGACGGGTGCTGCCGGTGGCGGCGTGCGCAGTCGAAGGGATCGACCGCGTGACGACGGTCCTGCGCCTGACCGACGGCATGGTCGAGCTGGCCTATGCCATCGACGACGCGGTCGACATCGTGATGCTGCCCGAGCTGGCGGCGCCGGCGGGTGAGTTCGGGCCGAGCGGCGGGATCGTGCTGCTGAAGGGCGAGCAGGTCGAGCAGGTCGATCCGCTCTGGCTGTTCGAACGCCATGCGCGTGACGTGGCGCCGGGGGTGGGGGCCAGGGGTTCCGACGCGCGGCCGACCTGCCTGCTGGCCGATGGCGGCAGCGGATGGATGCGGACCTTCCTGCGGCCGATGCTGGAACAGGCCGGGTATCGCGCGGTCGAACGGTTGAAGGACGACGAACGCCCCGCGCTGGTGCTGGCGCAGGCGGAGGGCCCTGTGGCGGCGGCGGGAGCGACTCCGGTCGTGCGGCTGCGCGCGTCGGTGGCCGATACCGGCGACGGCAGCGTCTATCGCTATGACCGGGAGGGCGTGTTGCAGGCGGTGCGACAGGCGGTGGGGAGGTAACGATGCCGAAGCTGTTCCTTCTCGCCCAGGTCGCCGGGCAGGACGTCGCGATCCTGTCGGACCATGTCGAATCGGTGGTGGATATCGCCGCGATCGCGCCGGTGCCGCGCACCGCGCCTGCGGTATGCGGCCTGGCGGCGCTGCGCAGCCGGGTGGTGACGGTGATCGACACCGCGCTGGCGATCGACCCGGATGGCGAGCCGTCCCGGCGGAAGCGGGCGGTGGTGACGCAGGTCGACGGGCATCACTATGCGTTGCTGGTCGACATGCTCGACGATGCCTATCGCTGCGAGGTGCGGCCGCTGGCATCGGGGCTGATGCCGGGTGCGGCATGGGGGCCGGTGGTGTCCGGTGTCATCGATCATCTGGGCCGTGCGGTACTGGTGCTCGACCTGTCCGCCGTCGTCGCGCGGGCGGCGGGCACAGAACGTGCCGCTGCCTGAAGGCTTTAACGGGCTGCTTACGAAGTCGCGCTAGGCTGGATGCGTGCAGAGTTAGGATGTCGTGATGAAGAATTGCCTGGTCGTCGATGATTCGAAGGTGATCCGCAAGGTTGCGCGACACATTCTGGAAACGCTGCAGTTCGAGGTCCGCGAGGCGGGCGACGGACGCGAGGCGCTGGACCGCTGTGCCGAACGGCAGCCCGACGTGATCCTGCTCGACTGGAACATGCCGGTGATGAGCGGCATGGATTTCCTGCGCGCGCTGCGCCAGAGCGAAGGCGGCATGCACCCCAAGGTCGTGTTCTGCACGACCGAGAACGGCATGGCCTATATCCGTGCCGCGATCGAGGCCGGGGCCGACGAATATGTGATGAAGCCGTTCGATCGCGAGACGCTGGAAAGCAAGCTCCAGATCGTCGGCGTTTCGTAAAAGCACCCAGGGTGGCGGCGGCCTGTCCACGACCGGCGGCGTCGCCCTCGGGCACGCTGCGCGTGCTGATCGTCGATGATTCGGCGGTCACGCGCTGCGTCATCGCCCGGATCGTCGATGCGATCCCGCAGTATGAGGTGATCGCGGCGGTCGGCAGCATCGCCCAGGCCGAAGCGGTGCTGGGCAAGGGGGCGGCGGACCTGATCCTGCTCGACATCAACCTGCCCGGCCGGGACGGGTTGTCGGGATTGCCCGCCCTGTTCGCGGTCGCCCCCGACGCACGGGTCATCGTCCTGTCGGGCAGTTGCGCCGCCGGGTCGCCGACCGCGCTGCACGCGCTGTCGCTTGGCGCCGCGGCGACGCTGGCCAAGCCCGAATCCTCGCCGCTGGCCGGGGGTTTCGCCGCGCGGCTGACCGCGCTGGTCGGCGAGGTGATGGCCGCATCGCCCCATTCGATCGCCGCGACGATGGCGGCAGCGGGCGGCAGTCCGTTCGACGTGATCGCCATCGGGGCGTCGACCGGCGGCATCCACGCCATCGCCCCGCTGCTGCGCGCGCTGCCCGACGATCTCGATGTGCCGATCCTGATCACCCAGCATCTGCCGGCGTCGTTCACCGACTATTTCGCGCAGCAGCTGGCGGCGCTCGCCAGGCGCCCGGTCGATGTCGCGGCCGACAGCCTGCGCATCCAGCGCGGGCGGATGATCCTGGCGCCCGGCGACGCGCATATCCGCGTCGTCCCGACGATCGAAGGGGCGGCGACCCGGCTGGATCGCACCCCGGCGGTCAGCGGCTGCATGCCATCGGTGGACCCGATGTTCGAATCGGTCGCCGAAGTGTTCGGTGCGCGCGCGCTGGCGGTCGTGCTGTCGGGCATGGGGCGCGACGGATGCCGCGGCGCCGAACGCATCCGCGCGACCGGTGGCGTCGTCGCGGTACAGGACCAGGGCAGCTCGGTCGTGTGGGGCATGCCCGGCGCGATCGCGGTCAGCGGCCTTGCGTCCACCATAGGTACTCCCGAAGAACTGGGCGCGTTCATCGCCCGGAGAAAGCGTTCCGCATGACGCCGCCGCAGGTCCACCCGCCGCTCAGCAGCGCCGCGAACAAGATCGTCACCCTGCTGGAGCAGCGGACCGGGCAACAGCTCGACGCCGGGCGCGCATGGCGGATCGACAGCCAGTTGCAGCCGATGCTGCGCGAGCGCGGGCTGACCTCGCTCGACGAACTGGTGGCGCGCATCGCCGCGGGCGGGCGGTGCGAACAGGGGCTGGCCGACCTGGTCGTCGACGCGCTGCTCAATCAGGAAACCTCGTTTTTCCGCGATTCGTCGGTCCTCGATCAGGTCGTGGCGGCCGCCGCTGACATGGCGCAGTCGGTGCAGCGCCGGCTGCGCGTCTGGTCGGCAGCCTGCTCGACCGGGCAGGAGCCGCTGTCGCTGGCGATGCTGTTCGCCGAGGCGCAGGAGCGCGACGGGCTGACCATGCCCGAATTCCGCGCGACCGATATTTCGGCGCGGGCGCTGCAGCGTGCGCGGGCGGGGCGCTATACCCAGTTCGAAATCCAGCGCGGGCTGTCGATCCGGCGGATGATGCGCTGGTTCGATGTGCACGAGGAAGCGTGGGAGGCGAAGCCCGAGCTGCGTTTCCGCCTGTTGTACGGCCAGCAGAATTTGATGTCCGACCCGATGCCGGCGGGCAAGTTCGACATCGTGCTGTGCCGCAACGTGCTGATGTATCTGGCGCCGGCCACACGGCGGCAGGTGCTGGATCGGATCGCCGGCGTGTTGCGGCCCGGCGGGCTGCTGGTGCTGGGCGCGGGCGAGACGGTGATCGGGCATACCGAGGCGCTGGTGCCGTCGGAACGCTATCGCGGCATGTACCGGCCCGCCGCGCACTAGGCTTGCCTTTCGGTCCGTCCCGCCGCAATCGGGGAGGGTCGTGGACGAGGGGAGCGCCAGGGTGGACATGATCGAGACGCCGTCGCCGAACTTCGGCGAACGCATGCTGCCGATCACGATGATCGTCCTGCACTATACCGGCATGACCGATTCCGCGTCGGCGATCGCCCGGCTGACCGACCCCGCGGCGCAGGTGTCGGCGCATTATCTGGTCGACGAGGACGGCACGATCCACCGCATGGTGGCCGAGGACAAGCGCGCCTGGCATGCCGGGCGGTCGCATTGGCGCGGGATCACCGACGTCAACAGCGCTTCGATCGGCATCGAGCTGGTCAATCCCGGCCATGAATGGGGCTATCGCGCGTTTCCGGATGCGCAGATCGACGCGCTGATCCCGCTGGTCCATGCGATCAAGGACCGCCACCAGATCACGCGCGGCAATGTCGTCGGCCATTCGGACATCGCACCGGTGCGCAAGCAGGATCCGGGCGAACTGTTCCCGTGGAACCGGCTGGCGCGGCTGCGGCTGGCCTTGCCGCGCCCGACCCGCAACCTGATGGACCCGGGATGGAGCGATGCCGGTTTCCTGCTGGCGCTGGAGCGCTTCGGATACGATGTGGCGGATGCGACGGCGGCGGTGACGGCGTTCCAGCGGCGGTTTCGGCCGGAGATGGTCGATGGCGTGATCGACGGCGAATGCCGGATGCTGCTGCTCGCGCTGCTGTTGCCCAAGCCGCAAGGCGACGATTGAACCGGCGCGCGCGCTCGGCTAGGGGCGGGTGCGTCAGAGGGTCGGGCGGCCGCGTCACGTGTCGAACGTGCCGAGGAAAGTCCGGGCTCCACGGAAACGACGGTGCCGGGTAACGCCCGGCGGGCTTCGCAGGCTTCGGCATGCGGGGTTCAGGGACAGTGCCACAGAGAGCAGACGGCCTTTGGCTTCGGCCGGGTTACGGTGAAAGGGTGCGGTAAGAGCGCACCGCGCGGCCGGTAACGGCAGCGGCATGGCAAACCCCACCGGGAGCAAGACCGAATAGGGGCGGCATGGAGTGCGCAAGTGCTTCGGGGCATGTTCCGGCCCGCTGCCCGGGTTGGTTGCTGGAGACGGCGTGCAAGCGTCGTCCGAGAGGAATGGTCGCCTATCCCGCTTTCGGCGGGTGGACAGAACCCGGCTTACAGACCCTCTGACATTCGTACGCGACAATGGGTTGCGTGCAGGCTGCGGCGGCTTATTTCGGACCCAATGGCACGACAAACGCGATCGAACGACTGGGGCTTTCCCCGCTGGCGCGGCTATAGCGAGGGCCGCGAGGCGCAGACGGTCAAGCTGTGCGATCGCCACGGCTGCACCGAACCCGGCAAATGCCCCGCGCCCAAATCGCCCAACAACCCCGATCGCTGGTATTTCTGCGAAACCCATGCCGCCGAATACAATAAGGGCTGGAATTACTTCGAAGGGTTGAACGAGGAAGAGGCCCGCGCGAGGGAAGCCGAGGAACGCCGCACCGCCAATGGCTACGCGGCATCGGCGTCGAACGCCTGGGCCGGATCGGGCGACGGCACCCGGTCGCGCGACGAGATGCGCGCGCTCGAAGTGCTGGAATGCGACCCCGATGCCGATTTCGACACGATCCGGCTGGCATGGCGCAAGCTGGCCAAGGTGTTCCACCCCGACGTCCGGCCGGGTGATGCCGAGGCGGCGAAGAAATTCCACGCGATCCAGGCGGCCTATGATGTCCTTCGCGTGGCCGAGGAACGGCGGAGCTGGAAGCCGGCGTGAGGAGCGCCCAGTGAGAACCGGCGTCCGATCGCGCTGGGACAAGGCCGTGCTGGTCTGTGCCAAATGTTCGAAGAAGCTGGACGACGGGTTCGGCGACGGCGGCAAGCCGCTGGCCAAGGCGCTGCGCAAGCATCTGAAGCTGAAGAACGGACCGAAATCCGCCGCCGGCGTGGTCGAGGTGAAGTGCCTCGACGTATGTCCCAAGGGCGCGGTGGTCGTCGTGGACAGCGCGCGGCCGAACGACTGGCTGCTGGTGCGGCCGGGCGACGATCTGGACGCGGTGGCCGAACGGCTGGGGCTGGCGGGAAAATAGGGTGCGGCGACCGGCTATCCGGTCGGCTCGATCCTGGCCAGAAGCGCGGCGGCGGCGGGGAAGAGCCATTGGTCTTCGCGGTCGATCAGGTCGGCCAGCTGGCCGGTAATGTCGCGCATCGATCGGGCATAGCCGACCCAGTCCTGTCGGATCGCAGGCAGTGTCCACCGGGCGATATGGGTGGAAAAGAGCCCGCGCAATTCGTTCGAACAGGCTTCGATCGCGCCATATTCGGGAATGTGATGCGTCAGCCGATGGGCTTTCAGCGGGGCATGGATTTGGGCGATTTCCGTTGCGACATTGTCGGCGACCGCCTTTGCCAGCCGCAGCCGGGCCTTGACGACCATCGGTAACCCGCGATCGGCCGGCATGTCGGTCAGCGCATGCAGTTCCTCGATCGCCGCGCGGATGGTGGCGTGCTGCTGCTCCAGCAGTCTGATATCTACCCGCATCCCCGTTCCCTGCCGTCCGCCGATGCGGCCCATTGGTATACGGTTCTTGGTTAATTTTTCGGGAACGACGTGCGGATGCCCGCCGGGCGAACCGGTCGCGCCGACGAGGGGCGTCGGGCTATTGGCCGGAGGGGGCTCCGGCCAGCCGCGCGGCCGTTTCCCGGATCAGCGCGATCATGTTGGGAATGCCCTGCGTCCGGTTCGAACTCAGCTGGTTGCGCAGGTCGAACGGGGCGAGGGCGGCTTCGATATCGGTGTCGAGGATCGCCTGTGCCCGCCGGTCCTGTACGGTCGCCAGCACCAGCGCGATGATCCCCTTGGTGATCGCAGCGTTGCTGTCGGCGAGGAAATGGAGCGTGCCGTCCCCCTGCGGCTGGGGATAGACCCAGACCGATGCCGAACAGCCGCGGACGAGGGTCGCATCGGTCTTGAGGGGATCGGGCATCGGCTCCAGCTGGCGGCCCAGATCGATCAGGAGCCGGTAACGGTCGTCGCCGTCGAGAAAGTCATATTCTTCGCGGATGTCGTCGATGCTCTGCATGACGCCGCTATAGGCATTTGGTCCTACAGTTCCACCCCGGCGGCGATCGCTTCGAGCTTGCGGATGCGCTCCTTCAGGTCGGCGATCTCGATCCGGGTGCCGGCGTTCGGCGTCGGCTGGGCCATCGGCTTGTCGCCCAGGCGCTGTTGCTGAAGCGCCAGCCAGCCGCGCCAGCCGGCGAGCGTCGTGACCGCCACGATCGCGACGGCGGCGAGGGTGGTGATGGCGAGTGCGAGGGTAAGGGTGAGGTTCATCGGACTGCCCTGTTCATTCGGGTTTGTCAGTTGAGCGGTTTGTCGCGGAGCCGTTCGATCTCGTCGGAGAGGTCGACGCCGCGGTCGGTGATGATGCGTTCGAGGACGCGGACCCGCTGTTCCAGCCGTTCGGTCTGTGCGGCGTATTGCGCGGCCTTTTCGGCGGTTTCGGTGCCGCGAACCTGCAGTTCGCGTTCCTTCAGTTCCAGCCAGGGTTGGAACACTAGCTTGCTGAGGATCGCGACGATCGGGATCATCAGGGCGAGCATGGGGATGATGAAGGGGCTCATGGCCGGTCCTTTCAGTTCGCGCGGCTGCGCAGCTCTTCGATTTCGCGGTCGAGGCTGTGGGCGCCGTCGGTCACGATCCGCTCGACATTGGCGAGCCGGTCCTTGATCGATCCCAGCTCGGCCTTGAGCTGGGCGTTTTCCTGGCTGAGCAGCTTCACGCGTTCGACGGTCTCGTCGTCGCGCTTGGGATAGACGCTCTGGCCCCAGCCGCCCTGCAATGGATAGCCGTGCTTGATCCGCAGCCATGTGGTGACGACCCATCCGGCGACGGAGATGGCGACGATCGTTCCGATGAAGGGAAAGATCATCTGCATCATCGCGACCTTTTCCGGCGTGGCATTGTCGACATAGCTCATCATGACTGGAACTCCGTACGGTTCAGCGCAGCGCGTCGATTTCGCGGGCGGTGCGGGTGGCAGGATCGGTGGCGATGCGTTCGAGGACGGCGATGCGCTCCTCCAGCCGGCCGACCTTTGCTGCGAGACGTTCGTTCTCCTCGGCCATCAGCCGGGCCTGCCGGCTGGGTTCCACCTCGTCGCGGCGGGCGGCGGGGCCGCCCCAATCGTCGTTCAGCGGATAGCCGTGCTTGGCGCGAATGGCGGTCGTCACGACCCAGCCGATCATGCTCATCGCGATCAGGGCCAGCACGAACCCCGGTCCACCCCAACTCATCGTCTCTCTCCCTTTCGTCCGCTCAGGCGGGGACCCGATCAGCGCAGGCTGTCGATCTCGTCCGCCAGACGGGTGTTGCGGCTGGTATAGTACATTTCGATGTCGGCAAGGCGACGGTCGATATCGCGGAAGGTCGAGCGCATTTCCGATGCCGAGCGGGTCGGGTTCGACCGGACGCCCTGCCAGAATTTCTCGTCCTCATAGCTTTCGTACAGGCCGACCGGCTTCTTCTGCGCCATCCAGGCGATCATGAAGTAGGCGATCACCGTCCAGGGAAAGCCACCGGCCAGCGTCAGCAACACCGTGCCGATGCGGATCCACATGACCTCGACACCGGTATAGTCGGCGATGCCGGCGCACACGCCCGACATCTTGCCATTCGCCTTGTCGACATAGAATTTGGTGCGTGCGCCGGACATCAGTCCCTCCGTGCGTAATCGTTGTTGCGGAAATCGCTTTCCGGATATTCCCGGCGCGGCATCGAAGGGCGGAAGTCCGGATTGTCGGCGGCGATGATCCGCTCGATCGTCTGGAGCCGCTCTTCGAGCCGGCGGGCAGTGACGTGCATGTCGTCGAGCAGTCGCTCGTCCTCGTTGGTCAGCGTCGGCGACTGTTTCCACTTGGTGATATAGTGAAGGATCAGCCACGGCAGACCGATGAAGAGGACGCTGATCGCGACCGCCGCCGTCAGGAAATCGCCCATGCGATCAGCCCTCCCGGTTGAGGCGGGCCTTCAGCGCGGCCAGTTCGGCGTCGATCTTGTCGGACTGGCGCAGCTCGGCGATCTCGTCCTCCAGGCTCTTGCCACCCTGGCCCATGCCGGCCGCTTCGGCGCGACCTTCGGCAAGGTCGGCACGGCGTTCCAGCACGTCGAAGCGGCTGAAGGCTTCGGCGGTCTTGGACCCTGCATACATCTCCCGCAGCTTGGTGCGGTTGTTGGCGCTTTCCATCCGGGTCTGGATGGCGTTCTGCCGCGTCCGCGCCTCGCGCAGCTTGTTCTGCAGCTTGGCGATGTCGGCTTCCGACGCGCGCAGCGCATCGTCGAGCACGACGATCTCGGCATTGAGCTGTTCGATCATGTCGACCGCCTTCTGCCGTTCGACCAGCGCGGCCTTCGCCAAGTCTTCGCGGTCCTTGCTCAGCGCCAGCTCCGCCTTTTCGGTCCAGCTGTCCTGCAGCTTTTCCAGCTTGGTGATGTGGCGACGCATTTCCTTCTGGTCGGCGATGGTGCGCGCGGCGGAGGCGCGGACCTCGACCAGGGTTTCCTCCATTTCGAGGATGATCATGCGGATCATCTTCGCGGGGTCTTCCGCCTTGTCGAGCAGGTCGGTGACGTTGGCGGCGATGATGTCGCGGGTGCGGGAGAAAATGCCCATCGGTTACTCCTGACAGATACTGGGTGGCCGGGGTGGAACGGGGCGGAACCGCCCCGGCCCGCCGCCTTACGCCATCGGCGCGGCGGCAACGGTTGCGGCGGTCGGACCGGTTGCGGTCGTGACGCCAAAGGCAAAGAAGCAGACCGCGACCGCGCCCATCAGGCTGAGGATCGACTGGCGGGCGGTCACGTTCTTGTTGATGCGGATCATGGTGGAACTCCCTGAAGCTGTTTTGTGCGCC
This sequence comes from Sphingomonas sp. ABOLH, assembly GCF_003951715.1. Taxonomy (NCBI): domain Bacteria; kingdom Pseudomonadati; phylum Pseudomonadota; class Alphaproteobacteria; order Sphingomonadales; family Sphingomonadaceae; genus Sphingomonas; species Sphingomonas sp. ABOLH. The sequence goes on from NZ_QQWV01000008.1 coordinate 78,180, forward strand.
CTGTGCCGGGCTTGCACAATACATTGCAGGAGGCGTGCCAATTTCGAAAATGACGGTTTTGCGTCACTTTTCGCGTGGCCGCCCGGTCGATGAATTTGACGCTTGCGAATGTTTGGGAAAATACGCCACACATCGGCGATGGAACGCGCAAGCCAGGTCGTCGGCCAATCCGGCCCCTTTCTCGATGCCCTCGAACGGGCCAGCCGGGCCGCCGCGCTCGACCGTCCGGTGCTGGTGATCGGGGAGCGGGGGACCGGCAAGGAACTGGTCGCCGAACGGCTCCACCGCCTGTCGGGGCGTTGGGATCAGCCTTTGGTGGTGATGAACTGCGCCGCGCTGCCCGAGACGCTGATCGAGGCGGAACTGTTCGGCCATGAATCGGGCGCGTTCACCGGCGCGACCAAGGCGCGCGCCGGGCGGTTCGAGGAGGCCGACGGCGGCACGCTGTTCCTCGACGAACTCGGCACGCTGTCGATGGGTGCGCAGGAACGGCTGCTGCGCGCGGTCGAATATGGCGAGGTGACGCGCATCGGGTCGTCGCGCCCGATCCGGGTCGATGTCCGCATCGTCGCCGCGACCAACGAGCACCTACCCGACCGGGTGGAGCGCGGCACGTTCCGCGCCGATTTGCTCGACCGGTTGAGCTTCGAGGTGGTGACGCTGCCCCCCTTACGCGCGCGGCCGGGCGACATCATGGTGCTGGCCGACTTTTTCGGGCGGCGCATGGCGGCGGAGATCGGGCGCGACGAATGGCCGGGCTTCGGCCCCAACGCGGTCGATCAGCTGATGGAGCATCGCTGGCCGGGCAATGTCCGCGAACTGCGCAACGCGGTCGAACGCTCGGTCTATCGCTGGGAACGGCCGGGGCCGATCGATCTGGTGGAGATCGATCCGTTCGCCTCACCCTTCCGGCCACGTACCGCCGGTGCCGCGCCTATACCGGCGGCGGCGCCCATTACGGGTGACGCACCCGAGCCTGCCGCGCCGGACGATCCGTGCGACGATTTCAAGACGCGGGTGAACCGGTTCGAACGCCAGCTGCTGACCCGGGCGATGGCCGAGGCGCGCTATAATCAGCGGACCTGTGCCGATGCGCTGGGGCTGACCTACGACCAGCTGCGCCACGCGCTGAAACGGCATGGTTTATTGGGGCAGGGGGGCTGAGCGGCCTTGCACCGGCTCCCCCAACGCCTAGATGTTCCTCGAACGTAACGACCGGAGCCAAGCGCGCCGACCTTCGTTCGGTCGACCAGAGCTTACATGCCCAAGGAGGAACCCCCATGGCTTTCGAACTTCCGCCGCTGCCCTATGCCTATGACGCGCTGGAGCCGACGATCGACAAGGAAACGATGACGCTGCACCATGACAAGCATCATCAGGCCTATACCGACAAGCTCAACGAAGCGGTGTCGGAGGATCCGAGCCTCGAGGGCAAGTCGATCGAGGAGCTGATGGCGAACATGTCGGGCGCGCCGGCCAAGCTGCGCAACAATGGCGGTGGCTATTGGAACCACACCTTCTTCTGGGAAACGATGAAGGGCGGCGGGTCGCAGCCGTCGGGCGCGCTGAAGGACGCGATCGACCAGCAGTTCGGTGGTCTCGATCAGCTGAAGGAGCAGTTCAACACGGCGGGCGCGAACCAGTTCGGCTCGGGCTGGGCGTGGTTGATCGTCGGGCAGGACGGCAAGCTCGCCATCACCTCTACGCCGAACCAGGACAATCCGCTGATGGACGTAGCGCCGGTGAAGGGCACGCCGATCCTGGGCAACGACGTGTGGGAGCACGCGTACTATATCACGTACCGCAATGCGCGTCCGGCCTATCTGAAGGCGTGGTGGGATGTGGTCGACTGGGACAAGGTCGGTGAGCGTTATGATGCTGCGGTGAAGTAACTTGTAGCCCTCTACCGGAAGGGGAGAGGGTTGGGAGAGGGGGCTGTCCGCGAGGACGGCCCCTTTTTTCGTTCGCGGACCTCAACCACCCGTCATTCCGGCGAAGGCCGGAATCCACGGACATCGACCGGTTCGAAAGAGCCGCGAACACCCGACACAATGGATCCCGGCCTTCGCCGGGATGACGAAGGCGTCGAACGGGGACCCTGCTATCCTGTCAGTCCGCCGGGGGCAGCGGGGCGTCCTTTTCCATCTGCAACCCGTTGCGCAACAGCATCGGGATATTCGCCGCGGCGAAGATCAGCGTCAGCGGCACCGCGCCCCACAGCTTGAACCCGACCCAGAAATCCCAGCTCGAATGGCGCCAGACGACCTCGTTCAGCACCGCCATGAACGCGAAGAAGATCGCCCAGTTGAGCGTCAGCTTGCGCCAGCCCGCCGCACTCAACCCCGGATAGGCGGTTTCCAGCAGCTGTTGGAGGAGGGGCCGCCCGGTGACGAGCCCGAAGGTCAGGATCGCGGAGAACATCGCATAGACGATGGTCGGCTTCATCTTGATGAAGGTATCGTCGCGGAAATAGAGGGTGAGCGCACCGAACACGACGACGAGGCCGGCCGACAGCCACAGCATCGGCGAGACATGGCCGGTCTTCCATTTCGATACGATGATCGCCGCGACGCTCGCGATCATGAAGGCGGTGCTGGCGATGATGACCTGCGCCAGCGAATCGACCATGTCGGGCAGGCCGATCTTGCCCGCCAGCAGGTTCGCGACGAAGAAGACCAGCAACGGGCCATAATCGAGCGCCATGCGGAACAGCGGCGATACCGGCGCCTTGGGTTCGGTCGTCATTTGCGCACCCGCTCCACACCCGCGATGATGCGCGAGACTTCATGGGCATCGAACCCACGCAGATCGTCGGCGGTTTCGCCGACGCCGATCGCATGGATCGGCAGCCCGAACTTCTCCGCCGCCGCGACGAGAACGCCGCCGCGCGCGGTGCCGTCGAGCTTGGTCATGACGAGCCCGGTGACACCGGCGGTTTCCTTGAACACCTCGATCTGGTTGAGCGCGTTCTGCCCCGTCGTCGCGTCGAGGACGAGGACGACGTCATGCGGTGCCGCCGGGTTCAGGCGGCCGAGGACGCGGCGGACCTTGGCCAGTTCGTCCATCAGCTCGCGCTTGTTTTGCAACCGCCCGGCGGTGTCGACGATCAGCACGTCGATGCCGGTGGCGGTGGCCTGCTTGACCGCTTCATAGACGATTCCGGCCGCGTCGCCACCTTCGGCCCCGCTGACGATCGGCACGCCAATGCGTTCGGCCCAGGTCTTGAGCTGGCCGATGGCGGCGGCGCGGAAGGTGTCGCCCGCCGCCAGCATCACGCCATAATCCTGTTCGACCAAGGTCTTGGCGAGCTTGGCGATGGTAGTCGTCTTGCCCGAGCCGTTGACGCCGATGACCAGGATCACCTGCGGCCGCGGAAACGCCTCGATCTCCAGCGGTTTGGCGACCGGGGTCAGGACCTTTTCGATCTCTTCCGCCACGACCAGCCGGATGCCGAGTTCCTCCATGTTGCGCTCATACTGCCCCTCGGAGAGGCGGGTGCGGACACGGGCGGCGGTGGCGGGGCCGAGGTCGGAGGCGATCAGCGCCTCCTCGATCTCGTCGAGCGTCGATTCGTCCAGGCGCGCGGCGGACAGGCCGACCAGATTGCCGGTCAGGCGGTCGGAGGTCTTTTTCAGGCCGCCGAGCAGGCGTTCGTGCCACGAAAGGCTCATAGGGGCATGCCGATCAACTGATCGCCTTCGAGTTGAGTGAGCCGCGCGGTGACGATGCGACCGGGCGGGCAGGGGGGAAGCCGTACGTCGGCAAAGCCGGGGCTGTGCCCGCGCGTGCCGGGTCGTTCGACCAGAATGTCGGTGATGGTGCCGATCTGTGCGGACAGCCAGTCATGGTGCCGGCGGGCGGCGGCATCGCGCAACGCCTGCGCACGCGCCTTGGCGATGGGCGGCGGCACCTGCGGCATCCGTGCGGCGGGCGTGCGCGCGCGTGGGCTGTAGGGAAAGACATGGGCGTGGACGATGGCGCAATCGTCGATCAGCGCCAGCGTATTCGCCGCCATCGCGTCGTCCTCGGTCGGAAACCCGGCGATCAGGTCGGCGCCGATGGCGATTTCCGGGCGTGCGCCTTTCAGGCGCTCGACCAGCCGGACGGCGTCGGCGCGGCTGTGGCGGCGGCGCATTCGCTTCAGCACCATGTCGTCGCCCGCCTGAAACGACAGATGCACGTGCGGCATCACGCGCGGTTCCGACGTCAGCAATTCCAGCAGCTTGTCGTCAATTGCTGCGGGATCGAGCGAGGACAGGCGCAACCGCCGCAGCGAGGTGCGCGCAATGATCGCTTCTACGAGATCGCCGAGCTTGGGCGTGTCGGGCAGGTCGTGGCCATAGCTCGACAGGTCGACGCCGGTCAGCACGATTTCGGCATGGCCTGCTGCGACCATTCCTTCGACCTGCGCCACGATGCCGTCGATCGTCGCCGACCGTGATGGGCCGCGCCCGGCGGGAATCGCGCAGAAGGTGCAGGCATGGTCGCAGCCATTCTGCACCTCGACAAAGGCACGCGTCTGCCCTTCGAACCCGCCGGCGAGCTGCGGTGCGGTGTCGAGCACGCGGTCGATGGTGCGGACGATGACCGGTTCGCTCGACCCCCATGCGACGGGGTTCAGCTTGTCCGAATTGCCGATCACGCGCGTGACTTCGGGCATCGCCGCGAAGCTCGCCGGGTCGATCTGTGCCGCGCAGCCGGTGACAACCAGTTCGCTGTTCGGTCGGTCGCGTCGGGCCTTGCGGATCGCCCTGCGGGTCGCGGCGACCGCGTCGTTGGTCACGGCGCAGCTGTTGATCACCACCACGTCGCGCGCGCCGACCAGCCCGCGGATCGCATCGCTTTCCGCGATGTTCAGCCGGCAGCCGAGCGTTATGATGGCGGGACCACAGGAGGATGGCATGGGCGACGATCTAGGGACAGCGGCAGGGGAAGTCCACGGACAGGCGCGCGAAGTGCTCGACTTCTGGTTCAGAGAAGTTGGTCCGGAGCGGCACTTCGCGAAGGACGATGCGCTCGACGCCATGATCGCGGACCGTTTCGGCGCGTTGCAACGGCGCTTGCTGACGACCGAGGCGGCGGGATGGCGCGACGACCGCGACAGCCTGTTCGCGGCGGTGATCGTGCTCGACCAGTTTTCGCGCAACCTGTTCCGGGGACAGGCGGCGGCATTCGCGGCCGATCCGCTGGCGCTGGAGCTTGCGCTGATCGGGATCGCGCGGGGTTATGACCGGGAACTGCCCCCGGAGCGCCGGGCGTTCCTCTATATGCCGCTCATGCATAGCGAGGATGCGGGGGTGGCGCGCTTCTCGCTCCATTGTTTCGAAGCGCTGGGCAATCCGGTGAACCTGAAATTCGCGCGCGACCATGCCGAGGTGCTGGCACGCTATGGCCGTTACCCCTCGCGCAACGCGGCGCTCGGCCGGGTGTCGACCGAGGCCGAGGCGGCCTATCTCAGCCGACCTGACGCCGGGTGGTGAGATCGGGCAGATCGGGTTCGGTCGTGCCGGCATGGAGCAGCCCGCGCGCGGCAAGCATTCGCCGCGTATCGGCGATCGACAGCGGCTTGCCATAATTCCAGCCCTGCGCCTTCGCACATCCCAGCGCCGCCAGTCGTTCGGCGATGGTGTCGGTTTCAACCCCTTCTGCGGTGACCGGCAGGTTGAGATTGGCGCCAAGGCCGATGATCGCATTCACGATCGCCGCCGAATCGGCATTGTCGAGCATCGACAGGACGAAGCTCTTGTCGATCTTGATCCGGTCGAACGGCAGCGCGCGGAGGTGCGCCAGCGATGAATAGCCGGTGCCGAAATCGTCCAGCGCGAGGCGGACGCCCTGATTCTTCAACGAACCGACGATCGACTGGGCCAAGGCCAGATTGTCGAACAGCGCGCTTTCGGTGACCTCGATTTCCAGCCGGTTGGCGGCAAAGCCGCCCTCGACCGTCGCCTTGATGATCTTCTGCGCCAGCCACGCATCGCGCAGCTGATATGGCGAGATGTTGACGGACAACGACAAGGTCGGGTCCCAGTCGCGCGCGGCGGCGAACGCCTGTCGCATGATCGCCAGCGACAATTCGGCGATCAGGCCCGAATCCTCGGCGACCGGGATGAAACGGTCGGGCGGGATAATCCCCTGCGTCGGATGGACCCAGCGCGCCAATACCTCGAACCCGCACAGCCGGCCGGTGGCAAGGTCGATCTGCGGTTCGAAATAGGGAACGATCTGCCCGGCGGGGATGGCCTGGCGCAGGCCGTTCTCGATATCGTTGCGGTCGATCAGCGCGTGTTCCATCGCGCGATTGAACCAGGTGACGCCGCCGCGTCCGGACTTCTTGGCGCAATACATCGCGATGTCGGCCGACCGCAGCAGCGTGTCGATGCCCGCCCCGTCGAAGTCGGACCGCGCGACGCCGATCGAGCTGGTCAGGTGGATGCGCCGATCGTCGACCTCGATCGGCTGCGACAGCGCGGCGATCACGCGCGATGCGACATGATCGACCGTCGACGGGTCGCGGGCGTCGAACACAAAGGCACAGGCAAAGGCGTCGCCGCCGAATCGCGCGGTGAGTGCGGCGGACGGCATGACATCGGCGATGGCGTGGGCGGCGGCACGCAGGACGGCGTCGCCCGCTTCATGGCCGTGCATGTCGTTGACCATCTTGAAATGGTCGAGGTCGACGATCATCAGCGCTACCGCCTGATCCCGCCGGGTCGCCGCGCGCAGCAGCGCCGCGCCGGCTTCGCTGAGCGAACGGCGGTTGAGGAATCCGGTGAGCGGATCGCGCGACGCCAGCATCCGGGCGCGTTCCTCCGCCGCCGAACGGCCATGCATCTCGATCGCGGCGGCGCGATGGCGCAACCAGCAGAAGAAGACGAGGACGGCGTTGGCGATCAGCGCCAGGAACAGGTGCCGCTCGACCGGGGCGCCACCGAAATAGCGGTGATCGAGGAAGCCGCTGATGACCGCGATGGCCAGCCCGGCGAACAGCACGATGCCCGCGATATAGATCGGCAGCGTCCAGCGGTTCCCCCGCTGCGGCGCTTCCGCTGGGGCCGTGCCCTCTGTTCCGCGTTGCCGATCCCATTCCATACGCGGCCGTTATCGGCGCACATCGGTATAGAAGGTGTTAAAGGCCGTGTTCGTCCTGTCGTCACCCGGGCTCCGGTCGTCGCGACTTGCGCGGGACGGCGCGATGCGCTAGAGGCGCCGCATCGTTTCCGTTGGGAATCGTTCAGCAATGCCGCCCAAGGGCGACGCCGGCCGACGAGGTTTCGTCCGCCGGCGTGTTTTGCTTGAGTGTTTTTCATAGGGTTTCGCAACTGGAGTGCGCGCGTGTTCGAAAGTCTGAGTGACCGGCTGGGAGGGGTGTTCGATCGTCTGCGCGGTCGCGGCGCGCTGACCGAGGCCGATGTCCGGACGGCGATGCGCGAAGTCCGCGTGGCGCTGCTGGAAGCCGACGTCGCGCTGCCCGTCGCGCGCGAATTCGTCGAAAAGGCGACCGAGGCCGCCGTTGGCCAGAATGTCCTGCGTTCGATCACGCCGGGACAGCAGGTCGTCAAGATCGTCCATGACGCGCTGGTCGACATGCTGGGACCGGATACGGCCGAGCTGGACGTCGCGGTCACGCCGCCCGCCGTCATCATGCTGGTCGGGCTTCAGGGCTCGGGCAAGACCACGACCACCGCCAAGCTCGCCAAGCTGCTCGCCAAGCGCGAGGGCAAGAAGGTGATGATGGCGTCGCTGGACGTCAATCGCCCGGCGGCGCAGGAACAGCTCGCGGTGCTCGGCACGCAGGTCGAGGTCGCGACCCTGCCGATCGTGGCGGGGCAGCAGCCGGTCGACATCGCCCGGCGCGCGCTGCAATCGGCGAAGCTGCAGGGCTATGACGTGGTCATGCTCGACACCGCCGGTCGTCTGCACGTCGATCAGGCGCTGATGGACGAGATGAAGGCCGTCTCGGACATCGCCAAGCCGAACGAGACGCTGCTGGTCGTCGACTCGCTGACCGGGCAGGACGCGGTCAACGTTGCGCAGAACTTCTCCGAACAGGTGCCGCTGACCGGTGTCATCCTGACCCGCATGGACGGCGATGCGCGCGGCGGTGCCGCATTGTCGATGCGCGCCGTCACCGGCAAGCCGATCAAGTTCGCGGGCACCGGCGAAAAGCTGGACGCGATCGAGCCGTTCCACCCGAAGCGCGTTGCCGGCCGTATCCTCGGCATGGGCGACGTCGTGTCGCTGGTCGAAAAGGCCGCACAGTCGATCGAGGCCGAAGACGCGGAGCGCATGGCGGGTCGCCTGGCCAAGGGTCAGTTCGACATGAACGACCTGCGCGGGCAGCTGGCGCAGATGCGGCGCATGGGCGGCCTGGGTGCGCTGGCCGGCATGATCCCGGGCATGAAGAAGGCGCAGGCGGCGATGGCGTCGGGCGCGGTCGATGAGAAGATCCTGCTGCGCATGGACGCGATGATCACGTCGATGACCGCCAAGGAACGCGCCAAGCCCGAACTGATCAACGCCAAGCGCAAGATCCGCATTGCCAAGGGATCGGGCACGACGGTGCAGGACATCAACAAGCTGTTGAAGATGCATCAGGAAATGCAGACCGCGATGAAGAAGCTCAAGAAGATGGGCGGCATCAAGGGCATGATGGCGATGCTGGGCAAGGGCGGCATGGGCGGCCTCGGCAATGCGCTCGGCGGCCCCGGTCTTGGCGACCTGATGAGCAAGGCGGGGGGCGAAATGCCCGGCCTGCCCGGTCTCACCGGTGGCAAGGGGATGCCGCAGCTACCCCCCGGCTTCGAAAACCTGATCAAGAAGAAGTAACCGCCGGCAAGGCTCCGGCTTACACAGACCAACGAAGGAAGAAGAATAATGGCACTCAGCATCCGTCTGTCGCGTGGTGGCTCGAAGAAGCGTCCCTACTACCGCATCGTCGTCGCCGATGCGCGCAGCCCGCGCGATGGCCGCTTCATTGAGAAGATCGGCACCTACAACCCGCTGCTGGGCAAGGAAGACGAGAAGCGCGTCGTGCTCGACGCCGAGCGTGCGACCCACTGGCTGGGCGTCGGCGCGCAGCCGACCGACCGTGTCGCCCGCTTCCTCGACAAGGCCGGTGTGAAGGAACGCGCTGCCCGCAACAACCCGAACAAGGGCAAGCCGGGCGAAAAGGCCGTCGAACGCGCCGAGGAGCGTGCGGAAAAGGCGAAGGCCGCTGAGGAAGCCGCCAACGCCCCGGCCGAAACCGCCGAAGCGTAAGGGGTTGTGCAGGCGCGTCTTTTTGGGCGCGCCGGCATCCTTTGATCTGCGTCATGCGTTGCGGGTCATCCCGACCAGGAGCATGACGCATGATCGACCCGCAAGAACAGCGCCCCCATGACGAAGACGCCACCAATGTCGGCCAATCGGCGGAAGAACCCGCCGAAGGCCGCGACGACACCCCCGACGGCGGCGAAGGCTCGCCCGACGCCTGACGTCGCGGTCGACCGCAGTCGCGTCGTGCTGGCGGCGATCGCCGGGGCGCATGGGCTGCATGGCGAGGTGCGGCTGAAGCTGTTCACCGACGACCTGTCGGCCTATGCGACGCTGAACGGTGGCGCGCTGACCCTGGTCTCGGTGCGCCCCGCGACCAACGGCGTGATCGGCAGGTTCCGCGAAATCGCCGACCGCAACAAGGCGGAGGCGATGCGCGGGACCGAATTGTGGATCGGCCGTGACCAGCTGCCGCCGCTGGGCGAAGGTGAATATTATCACGCCGATCTGCTCGGCCTGGCCGTCGTGTCCAGTACGGGCGAGACGCTGGGGCAGGTGGTCGCCATCGACGATTTCGGCGCGGGCGACGTGATCGAGATCGAACGGCCCGGCGGCAAGCGGTTCATGGTGCCGATGCAGCCTCATGCCGTACCCGAATGGAATGACGAACGTCTGGTGGTCGACGCGCTGTTCGCCGTCGATTGATGGCTAGCGCGTTACGGCGGCGGTAAAGGCGGCGCGCAACGGTTCGGGTGCGCCCGCCAATCGCCGCTCGATCCGCGCCAGTACCGCCTCGCCATCGTGGAGCGAGCGCGTCGCGCGCTCCATGCTCCAGTAACCGAATTCCCGCGTGCCGAGCGAACGGTCCGACAGGATCGTCAGTTCGCTGTGGCGCGGATCGTTCGCGATCCGGGCATAGGTTGCGGCGACGCTGGATTCGGGGCCTTCGATCACCTGCAGGAAATGGCTGCCGTCATGCCATAGCAGGCCGGTAATACCGTCCACCGCGTTGTTATGGCGGGATTGTTGCAGGATGCAGTCGACATCGACCCCGGGCGCGCTGCGGCTGGTATAGAAAAGCTGGCGGAACTGCGTCTCGGTCACGCTCGATCGGATACGATGACCCCGGCGATCGAACAAGCCTGCTGCGTAACGATTAGTGTCTGGCGGGTGGTATGGTCGCGGGCGGACCGATTTCCGCGTCGGGATCGACCAATATGGTTACGAGCCGGCCGACCAGCGTCACCGGGTCGCGACCGCGACGATAGCCATGGCCCTCCGCCTCCCGCTTCGAACATCGGCGCTGTCCGCGAAACATGCCGCAGCCCGACAGGAACGGGTCCTGTACCGATGTCGGCGGGACCTCGCCGATGACCGCTCCTTGTTCACCGACTTCGCGAACCGTCGGCAGCGGCAGGCGATAACGGTCGCCGCGATCAGGGTCGCCGCACACGACAATCTCGCCGGCGCCTGCCGCCAAACAGTTCCGTGCCGCTTCCCGCTCGGCGGCAGCGGCGAGGATGCGGTCGAAAGATTGCGCGTCCGCCGGTGCAGTCGGCAGCAGGAAAGCGATCAAAAGAAGGCAGGGCCGCATCGGCAACAAGGCTACCCGGTGCCATCGCGATCGACAAGCCGCTACCGCCGGATCGGACGGCGCTCCGCCAACAGGTTGCGGATCGTGGTCGCTGCCACGCCCGCCTCGCCCATGGCGTGGCTGATCTGGTCCAGCCCCTTCACCACATCTCCCGCGGCGAACAGGCCGGGGACGGAGGTACGCTGGTGATCGTCCACCTCCAGGCAGCCATCCTCGCTGGCCCGTGCCCCGGCGGCGATCGCCAATTCGGACCGGATGTGCGACCCGAGCGCCGGATAGACGCTGTGGAATGCCAGGTCTCCCTCGGCGGTACGAACGACGAAGCGGTCGCCGTCGATCCGATAGTCGCCGCACGGTCCGTCGACCCGGCGGATGCCCGCATCGTCGAGCGCGGCGCGGCACGCATCGTCCAGTTCGTGATCGGTATCGGGCGCGATCAGGGTCACGTCGCTGCTATAGCCGCGGAGGAACAGCGCCTCGCGCATGCCATGGTCGCCCGTGCCGATCACGCCTACCCGCCGGTCGGTCACTTCATAGCCGTCGCAGATCGGACAGTAGCGCAACAGTCCGCGGGCCAGCGCCGTGTCGTGCAGCGCGTCGTCCAGTCCGGCGGGGCGGTGGTTGACCACGCCGGTCGCCAGCAGGACGGTACGGGTGCGCAGCGTGCTGCGATCGGTGCGGACGATAAAATCGTCGCCATCGCGCTCGATCGCGGTGACCGTCGCCGCCTCGCAGGTCGCACCATAGTCGCGCGCCTGCCGGTGCATCCTTGCCAGCAGGTCGGGACCCGTGATCCCGCCGGGAAAGCCGGCATGGTTGTGGGTACGCGGGATCATCGCCGCCCGGCTCGATCCGCAGTCGAACATGCGAATTTCGAGATGGAAACGCGCAAGATAGATGGCCGCGGTCAGTCCGGCCGGACCGGCGCCGATGATGGCGCAATCGATCGCGTCGGCGTCGGGCGTGCAGGGGGCGGGGGGCATAGCGACGCAAATGACGCGGCAGGTCTTTCGTTCCCCCGAACAAGCGGGCAGAGGCTGTCGCCATGACCTTTGCCGCGACCGTCCTGACGCTCTACCCCGAAATGTTCCCCGGACCGCTCGGGGTGTCGCTCGCCGGACGGGCGCTGCGCGAGGAACGCTGGTCGCTCGATACGGTGCAGATTCGCGACTTCGCGACCGACAAGCATCGTTCGGTCGACGATACGCCGGCCGGGGGCGGCGCTGGCATGGTGTTGCGTGCGGACGTGCTGGCGGCGGCGCTGGACAGCGTGACGGACGGCCGCCCGGTGCTGGCGATGACTCCGCGGGGGAAGGCGCTGACGCAGGAGCGGGTACGGCAACTGGCCGACGGGCCGGGCGCGATCATCCTGTGCGGCCGGTTCGAAGGGTTCGACGAACGGCTGTTCGAGGCGCGCGATATCGAGCCGGTGGCGATCGGCGACTATGTACTGTCGGGCGGCGAAATGGGAGCGCTGGTGCTGCTGGATGCTTGCGTTCGGCTGCTTCCCGGCGTAATGGGCGCGGCTTCGAGTGGTATCGAGGAGAGCTTCGAAAGCGGCCTTCTGGAATACCCTCAATATACCCGACCCTATGAATGGGAAGGGCGTGTGATCCCCGAGGTGTTGCGATCGGGGGATCATGCGCGGATCGCGGCGTGGCGCAAGGCACGGTCCGAATCCGATACACGGCTATGGCGGCCGGACCTGTGGGAGCGTCATGTCGACGCTCGGGTCCAGTCGCCCTCTGGCGCGCACAAGCAAGACGAAGGTCAGAAGAAATGAACCTCCTCCAGACGATCGAAGCCGAACAGATCGCCAAGTTCAACGAATCGAAGAAGATCCCGGAATTCCGCGCCGGTGACACCCTCAAGGTCGGCGTGAAGGTCGTCGAAGGCGAGCGTACCCGCGTGCAGAACTACGAAGGCGTCTGCATCGCCCGTTCGAACAAGGGCATGGGTTCGTCGTTCACCGTCCGCAAGATGAGCTTTGGTGAAGGCGTCGAGCGCGTTTTCCCGCTCTATTCGCCGAACATCGATTCGATCGAAGTCGTGCGTCGCGGTGTCGTGCGTCGCGCGAAGCTCTATTATCTGCGTGGTCGCACCGGCAAGTCGGCGCGTATCGCCGAACGTCGCGATCCGCGTCCGGCCAAGGCGACCGCTGCCGAGTAATCGGCGGCGCGCAATTGCGCCAGGCAAAGGGCGCGGTAGCCGATGGCTGCCGCGCCCTTTTTGCGTCTAGACTTGGAGTGATATTCCCAGGGTCGTATTACCCTCCGACGCGGACCCGCGTTAAACGTCCTCGGGCGTCGCAATCGGCGCGGACACGGTAAAGCGCAGGCCCGGAGCATTGTCGCTTTCCTCGATCGTACCGTCGAGCCGCTTGACCATCGCGCCGAGCATCCGCGTGCCGAAGCCGGTGCGGTTACCCGTCCGCCCCTGACCCCGGTCGGCGACGGTCAGCCGGAAGCGGTTGCGTACCTTTTCCAACGTGATCGCGATCGGCCCCGGCTTTCCGCCATAGGCATATTTCTGGGCGTTGATGACCAGTTCGACCAGTACCAGTCCGACCTGCACCGCGGCGTCGGCGGAGATCAACAGCGGGGCGAGGTCCATGGTCAGTCGCCCGGTCCATTCGTCGCCCATCGACGACTGCATCTCGGCCAGCAGATCCTCGATATAGCGGCCGAGATCGATGACCGTGACCGTATCCTCGGAATAGAGCCGGCGATGGACCAGCGCGACGGCCGACAACCGCCGCTGCGCCTCGCCCAGATGGCGGGTCAGCGTCTCGTCATTCTCGGCATTGGCCTGCATCGCCAGGAACGCGACGACCAACTGCAGGCTGTTCTGCACCCGGTGGTTCACTTCCTTGATCAGCGTTTCCTGCTGCGCGAGCAGCGCATCCTTGTCGGTGACCGCGCGGGTCAGTTCGCGGTTCAATTCGCTGATGCGGCGCCGCTGGCGCGCGTCGAACAGCAGCCGCGACAGGCGGTGGGCCGCCTCGATCTCCGCCGGGCTCCAGGGGAGGGCGCGGCCGCGGATTTCCTCGCTCCACGCCGCGAAGGAGGCGCGCGGGGTCAGCGGACGGTCGGGCTCCTGCTCGACCGCCTTGTGCGGGTTGCCGGCCCATTGGATCGTCTGCAACGTCTCCGCTCGGAACCACAGCAGAACGACCGGTTCGTCGGCTGACAGCGTGATCGCCAGCAATCCGCTCGCCATGTCGCGATAGGCATGGGCGGCGGGCAGTCGATGTTCCAGCGCCGCGGTGTGCAGCAGGATGTTCCCCTGCGCGCGTACCCATTGCAGGATGTCGCTGATCGCTTCGGGCGGCGGGACATGGCCGCTGGAATAGCGCATCGGCCCGCGTTGCAGTACGAAGCCGTCGGCGCGAAGCAGCCGCTGCAGGTCGCTGCCGATCAGCGCGGACAGCTGGTCGGGGTCATATTCCTGCGCGAACCGCTGCGCGAGCGCGTCCTCCGCGGTGCGCAGCCGCAGCCGTTCGCGATATTCGGCCGCTTCTTCCTTGGCACCGATCTGCTGCGCCAGCGACGCCGCGATCAACTCACAGGTCTTGCGTTGCAGGTAGGACAGATTGCGGGGGGAACGATGGTGGCACGCGACGAGCCCCCACAGCATGCCGTCCTTGATGATCGACACCGAAGCCGACGCCGCAACTGCCATATTGCGGAGATACTGGACGTGGATCGGCGACACCGCACGGACGCCGACATTGCTCAGATCGACGGCGGAAAGCGTCGGATCGAGGCCGATGATCGGGGCCGGGGTGTAGGAGGCGTCGGGAATCACGCGGACCCGGTTGCGGATATACAACGCGCGCGCCTGTCGGGGGATGTCCGATGCGGGGAAGTGGTGGTTAAGGAAGCCGTGAATGTCGGGCGCGTGACGTTCCGCCACGACCTTTCCGGAATCGTCGTCGAGGAAGCGGTAGATCATCACCCGGTCGAACCCGGTCAGCCGCGCGAAGATCGACGCAGCCCGCGCCGTCAGGTCGTCGAGATCGACCGCACGCGAAAATTCCTCGCCCCCCTGTTCGATCCAGGTGAGCGCGTCGTCGGTGCCCGGTTCGCCAGGCGCGGTCGGCTCCAGCTCGATCAGCCAGAAACGCCCTTCGCGACTGGCGACGACCGAGAGCGTCGTCTGCCCGGTCGTGCCGAGCACCACCGGCCCGGCGACGGTCGAGCGCAGGATCGCCAACCCCGCCTCGCCGATCAGGTCGAGGATCGTCCCGCCCAGCCAGTCGGTGCCGAGCAGCGACGCGACGTCGCCCGCGCCGCCGACGATCACCCCCTCGGCAGGATCGACGATCAGGAGCATGCCATGCGGCTGGATCGCGCCGGGGATATGGATCGGTTCGCGGTCGCAGATCGTCAGGTCGTGCCCGAGGTCGGAAGGCGAGGTCGCCAGCCCGTCGTCCTGGGCAGTTGCATTGGTCGCCAAGCGTAGCCCCTTCGTCATCCTGTGGCTGCCCGGCGATCGGGATCGGTACGGGAAGATACTGCACTATAACTGAAAACGGACTGTTTCAACCGCTGCCGGTGTGGCCGTCAAGTACCTGCCGGATCCGCGTTGCCAGATCGACACGCTTGTACGGCTTGCCGATCAGGTCGAATTCGGTCCCGCGCGCATCGACCCGTTCGATCGACGCCTCCGCATAGCCGGTGGTCAGCAACACCTTCAGCCGGGAGCGCAGCCGCCGCCCTTCGCGGGCGACCATGACGCCGTTCATCCCGCCCGGCATGATCAGGTCGGTGAACAGCAGGTCGATCGGCGCATCGCTTTCCAGCACGGCGATCGCCTCCGCCCCGTTGCCGGCGCGCAGCACGGCGTAGCCGAAATCCTTCAGGATCGCCTCGGCCAGGTCGCCGACATCCTGCTGGTCCTCGACGACGAGGATGGTTTCGGTCCCGCGCAGGTCGCTGTCGCTGCGGGGGCGCCGCGCGCGGATCGGTTCGGCCACCGAACCCGCCGCCGGGAACAGCAGGCGGATCGTGGTGCCGCTGCCCTTCTGCGATTCGATGTGTAACGCGCCGTCGGACTGCTTCATGAATCCATAGACCATCGACAGGCCGAGGCCGGTGCCCTTGCCCTGATCCTTGGTCGTGAAGAACGGCTCGGTTACCCGCGCGCGGACCTCCTCCGACATGCCGGTGCCGGTGTCCGTGATCGACAGAGCGACGAACTTGCCCTGAAGCTTGTCGCCATAGCGCGGATCGCTGCCGTCCAGCGTGACAGGTTGGGCCGAGATCGTGATCGTGCCGCCATCGGGCATGGCGTCGCGGGCGTTCATCACGATGCCGATGATCGCCGCCTCGGCCTGCACCGGGTCGATCCGCGCGTTGCAATGGTCGCCACAGGGTTCGACGTCGATCGTGATCCCCGCATCGCCGATGGTGCGCTTGAGCATTGGCAGCAGCGCGCGAACCAGATCGTCGATATTGGTGACCCGGCCCGACAGCTTCTGCCGGCGCGAAAAGGCGAGCAGCTGCTGCGTCAGTTCGGCCCCGCGATCCGCCGCCTCCATCACCGCCCGGAGCGAGCGGCGCGCGCGATCGGGGTTGAGGGCGTCGCTGCGATCCAGCTGGTTGAGCAGGACGTCGGTGAACCCCTGGATCACCGTCAGCAGATTGTTGAAATCATGTGCGATGCCGCCGGTCAGCTGACCGACCGCCTCCATCTTCTGCGCCTGCCGCAGCGCTTCCTCCGCATCGCGGCGGCGGGTGACGTCCAGCTGCGACGCGAAATAATAGCGGAGCTTCTGCTCGCCATCGAGCACCGGCGAAATGAACAGCGCGTTCCAGAAGGCGCTGCCATTCTTCTTGTAATTGATCAATTCGACCGAGGCCTGCCGCTGTTCGCGGATCGCGAGGCCGATTTCGGCCACGGTGTCCGGATCGGTCTCCGCGCCCTGCAGGAAGCGGCAGTTGCGACCCAGCACCTCGTCCGCGTCATAGCCGGTCATGCTGAGAAAGGCCGGGTTGGCGAAGATGATCGGATTGTCCGGCAGATTGGGGTCGGTCACGATCATCGGCATCCGCGTGGTCTTCACCGCCGCGAAGAAGATGCCGTTGCCCGGATCGTGCATCTCGCGGCCCGCCATGGCAGCGTCCCGCTGCACCGGGTCGAGCGGCTTTTCCGGGCTGGACGGTGAGGACATGAACGGGCCTGTCGGTTCGAGGATGTGGCGACAAAGGTCGCGAGAGAGCGATTTGGTTCCGTAACGATCGGACCCGCAGGTCCGCTCCGCTCGTTCACTACCCATGAACCCGCTTCGCCAGACAATTGCACGCCAGATCCGCGGCTTGACCGGTGCCGGCGACGGCGCGATCGACCTGCGGCGACCGCCCGGCGATGACGGGCTGTTCGGGCCGGGATCGGTCAGCTGGCGGGTGCATGGCGATTTTTCGTCGATGATGATCGGCGGTACGGCCGCGTTGCTGATGCAGATGCTGCATCCCGGTGCGCTGGCGGGAGTGTGGGACCATAGCAATTTCCAGCGCGACATGCTGGGGCGGCTGAAGCGGACCGCGCAGTTCATCGCCGGCACCACCTATGGCAGCACGGCGGAGGCGGAGCGGCTGATCGGCCATGTCCGCCATATCCATGACCGGGTGCACGGCGTCCTGCCCGACGGCCTGCCCTATGATGCGAACGACCCGCATCTGCTGACCTGGGTCCATGTCGCGGAGACGGATTCGTTCCTGCGCGCCTATCTGCGCTACCGCGATCCAGAACTGTCGCGCGCCGATCAGGACCGGTACTTCGCCGAAAATGTCGTGGTGGCCGAGCGGCTGGGCGCGCGCGATGTTCCCGACAGCCGGGCTACGGTCGATGCATGGCTGTCGGCGGTGCGCGGCGAACTGCGCTGCGACGCCCGCACCCGCGCGGTGCGCGACGCGCTGCTGCACCAGCCGTTGCCGAACCCGTTCCTGAAAGGGTTCGGGGCGCTGAACACCGCCGCCGCGATCGACCTGCTGCCGCATTGGGTACGGGCGATGCTGGAGTTGCGCAGTCCCGCGCCGATGGGCGTGCGGGCAGGGGCGCAGGGTATGGCGAGGATGCTGCGCTGGGCGCTGGGTGGGTCGGCGTCGGAAAAGACGGCACGGGCACAGGGGTAGCGGCCGAGTTTCGATGGCGATCCATCGCGTGCCTCACCCGTCACCCTGGGCTTGACCCGGGGTCCTGCTTTCTTTCAACGCTTTCCGAAAAAGCGGGACCCCGGGTAAACCCCGGGGTGACGAAAACGGAAAGGTACGTTTCGGGGCAGGCCGCTCTAAAGTGGCGGCAATCCCGCCCGCAGTTCCTCGACCCAGGGCGTCGCCACCCCGTCGGACGGCGCGCGCCAGTCGCCGCGCGGGGACAGCGCGCCGCCGGCCGAGACCTTGGGCCCGTTGGGCAGTGCCGACCGCTTGAACTGGCTGGTCTGGAAGAAGCGCCACAGGAATTTTTCCAGCCACCGCGCGATGGTCGGTAGGTCGTAACTGCCCTTGGCTTCGTCCGGAAAGTCGATCGGCCAGCGGCCGGCGGCGGCATCGCGCCACGCGTGCCAGCACAGGAAGGCGACCTTCGACGGGCGCTGCCCATAGCGGACGATGTGGTGGAGGAAGAAGTCGTTCAGCGCATAGGGACCGACGCGGTCCTCGGTGCTCTGCATCCGGCCCTCGGCATCGGCGGGCACCAGTTCGGGCGAAATCTCGGTGTTCAGGATCGCATCAAGCACGGCGTCGGTGTCGCGGTCGAACTGGTCGGTGCGGATCGTCCAGCGGATCAGATACTGGATCAGCGTCTTGGGCACGCCGGCATTGACGCCGTAATGGCTCATGTGATCGCCGACGCCATAGGTGCACCACCCGAGCGCCAGCTCCGACAGGTCGCCGGTGCCCAGGACCAGCGCTTCCCGCTGATTGGCCAGCCGGAAGAGGTAATCGGTGCGCAGCCCGGCCTGCACATTTTCGAACGTCACGTCATAGACAGGCTCGCCGCTGGCGAAGGGGTGGCCCATGTCGCTTAGCATCTGGCGCGCGGCGGGACGGATGTCGATTTCGTTGCCGGTGATTCCCAGCGCCGTCATCAGCTTCCACGCATTGCCCTTGGTCGCATCGCCGGTGCCGAAGCCGGGCATGGTGAAGCCCAATATGTCGGTGCGCGGACGACCGAGCCGGTCGAACGCCTTCGCCGCGACGATCAGTGCGTGGGTCGAATCCAGCCCGCCTGACACGCCGATCACCAGCCCCTTCGTCCCCGACGCGACCAGCCGCTTGCGCAATCCCTCGACCTGGATGTTGAACGCTTCGTAGCAATCGTCGTCCAGCCGCTCGGGCGTATTGGGGACGAACGGGTAGCGCCGGACCGGGCGCAGCAGCCCGATATCGTCCTGCGTCGGTGCATGGTCGAACGCGATCCGGCGGAAGCGGGTTTCGGGATGGCCGCTGGCCGCCGCGCAGTCATTGAACGTGCCGGTCCGCATCCGCTCCAGCCGCAGCCGTTCGAGGTCGACATCGGCATAGGCGATGCCCGACGACTGGTCGAACCGGTCCGACTGGGCCAGCAATTCGCCCAATTCATGCACGGAACCCTGGCCGTCCCATGACAGGTCGGTCGTGCTCTCGCCGATCCCGGCCGCGGCATAGATATACGCCGAGACGGTCCGCGCCGATTGCGACGCGCACAGCATCTCGCGGTCGCGTGCCTTGCCGATGACGATGTTCGACGCCGACAGGTTGCACAGCACCAAGGCTCCGGCCATCGCTCCGGCGGTCGAGGGGGGCAGGGGGGACCAGAAATCCTCGCAGATTTCGGCATGGACCACGAAATCGGGCAGGTCGCGGGCGGCGAAGATCAGGTCGGTGCCGAACGGCACGTCCTGTCCGGCGAGCGTCATCGTCAGCCCGGTCAAGCCGACGCCGGGCGCGAACCAGCGCTTCTCATAATATTCGCGGTAATTGGGCAGGTACGTCTTGGGCACGACGCCGAGGATGCGCCCGCGCGATACCGCCACCGCGCAATTATACAGCCGTCCGTTGCGCCGCAGCGCCGCGCCGACCAGCAGGACGGGGCGCAGCTCCGCGCTGGCCGCGACCACTTCGGCCAGCGCCGCTTCGGTCGCGTCGCACAGCGCGTCCTGCAGATGCAGGTCGTCGATCGCGTAGGAGGTGAGGTTGAGTTCGGGGAAGACCAGCAGGTCGGCGCCGGCTTCATGCCCCTGCCGTGCCAGATCGATCGCGGCCCGGCCGTTGGCGGCAACATCGCCGACGCTGGCGGGCGGAGTGCAGGCGCCGACGCGGATCAGGCCGTGGGTGTGGATCGAATGGAACGGGTGGGTCATGGCGTCACCCTATAGGGAGATACGATGATGCGGAACCGGTAGCTCCCGGATCTTTCACCCTATCTCCAATTCATCCGTTTGGTTCGAGTAGCGATCGAGCCTGTCGAGAGCGCGTATCGAGAACGCGGTTCCGCTGGGCAGGTGTTGTCGACAAACGCTTCCCGACAAGCTCGAAGCTGCTCGAACCGAACGGAGTGTGATAACGGAGCTAGAGCCCCCGGCCTCAAACCTTCGCGGCGTAGATCATCCGGCCTTCGCCCAACAGGTCGAACACCCGCGCCAGATCGCCTTCGGCAACCGCGAAGCAGCCCTGGCTGCGGCCGAGCTTCCCGTGCTGTGCGATCATTTCCGGGTTGGCGTACCAGGCCCCGTGCACGACGATCGCGCGCATCAGCGCATTGTCGTTGGTGGGATCGAGGCCGACCAGCCGCTGCGACCGGCCGTGCTTGCCGACATAATAATTGTCGGTGATGAACGCGCCTTCCGAGGTGGCGTTCGAATCGGGGACGTTGCTGAAGCGAGTCAGCAATCCGCAATGCGCCGGGTCCGACCCGCTGCCATGCGCGACGCGCATCGCCGAGACGACGCCGCTGTGCATGTCGATGAACTGGAACCGGGGATGGGCGGAATCGACCGCGAAGTCGGCGATGGCGATGCGATCGGTGCGGCGGATGCGGCCCGAATGGCGGTCCATCGATGCCACCGCGCGTTCGAACAGGCGCGGATTGACCGTGGCGGGCGCCCGCATCTGCTTGACGGGGGCGGCAGGAACCGGCGCCGATGCCAGCCGCTGCGGCGGCGGCACGAAGGACGCGTTCTGCGCAACCGGGATGATCGCGTTCGTCGTGCAACCTTGTGCCAGTACGGCACCGGCCAGGCCGCCTGCCGCTTTCAGCACCGCTCGCCGCGATCGAACTGCTTCGTCCCGCATCCAATTCCTCGCCAGATCGTTGAGGGTTAGAGATACGGGCGACACGCCTTCCATTCAATTAACGTGGGTGCGGTCGTTCCGCCGCTTGTCGTGCTGGGGGCACGGGCGGTCGACTCCGACAAATATGGTTACCGCCGGATTTGCCATCCGGCGCGTCCTGCGGAATAACGGTGGGATGACGCTCGCGCTCCGTCTCGGCCTGATGGCTGCCGTTCTGCCGATGCCCGCCGTCGCGCAGGAACCGGCGGCGCTGGCGGTCGAGCGGGCGGCGGTGGCGATGCGGCCAGGCGACCATCGCTGGGCGGACGACCCGACGCTGTCGGGTCCGGTCAGCATCGTCGTCAGCGTGCCGATGCAGATGGCGTTCGTCTATCGCGGCGACCGGCTGATCGGGGCCACCACGGTATCGACGGGCAAGCCGGGCAAGATGACGCCGATCGGCGAATATACCATCCTGCAGAAGCGCCCGTTCCACCGTTCCAACTTGTACAACAACGCCCCAATGCCCTTCATGCAACGCCTGACCTGGGACGGGGTGGCGCTGCATGCCGGCAACCTGCCCGGCTTTCCGGCGTCACATGGTTGTATTCGCATTCCGACGGCGTTTGCGCAAAAGCTGTTCAACGTGACGCAGCTGGGCGGGCAGGTGGCGGTGGTCAACGACGTGATCGCCTTTCCGGCCTATCGCCCGGCGGATGCCGCGCCGCGCCTGTCGGACGAGGGCGTCGCGCTGCTCGCCAGCCGCGACGATCGGGTCAGTATCGGTGAGGGCGGGCATGCGCCGCGGTGATGTGGCTGCGTTGGCGTTGCTGGCGCTGGCCGGCTGCGGCGGTAGCGAGGATGCGCCAGCCGCGAATGTCGCGTCGCCGGCTTCCGTCCCGACCGCTACCCCCTCCGTCGTGGCCAGCCGCGTGCCGGAGCGGTTGACGGTCACGACCAACGAGCCGTTCTATTCGGTCGCGATCGATCGCGATGTGCTGACGCTGACCGGTGTCGATATGCCCCGACGCACGATGCGGGTGGTTGACCGCCACGTCGCGGTCGATGCGCGCGAATGGGAGGCGCGCGATGATCGCGGGACGATCGGCGTCCGGGTCGTGCGTGCACCGTGCGAGGACGACATGTCCGGCGCGCCGCGCGACTTCACGGCGACCCTTACCATCGACGGGGGAGCGACGGTGCGAGGCTGCGGCTTTGTCGGTACGCCCGCTCGGCCGCCCGGCGAGGCGTCGCCGGTGGCCGCCACCATTCCGGCGCGGTTCATCGGCCGGTGGAACCGCGATGCCACAGCCTGCGCCACCCCCGCCGCGTCGATCGAGGGAGTCCGGGTGACGCCGAGCGAATTGTGGTTCCACGAAAGCGTCGGCGTCGTGAAGCGGGTCGAACCGATCGGACCCGATCAGATCCGCCTCACCGCCGCCTATGAAGGCGAGGGCGAACGCTGGACCGCGACCCAGACGCTGCGGGTCAAGGGCGAGCGGTTGACGATCGTGACGGACGGGCGTCCGTTCAGCCGGATACGCTGTCCGCAGTAGCCGCCGAGGCGTTTGCGATCGCGGTCAGCAACTGATCGCCGGTAAAGGGCTTGGTCAGGACGGGGACGCCGATCTGCGTATCCCCGATCTCGGCAAAGCCGGTGATCAGCAGGACCGGCGTATCGGGGCAGCAGGCCCGCACGCGCGCAGCGACCTCGATTCCCGACAGGTCGGGCATCGCATAGTCGGTCAGCACCATGTCGAACCGGTCGCCCGCTTCGAGCATGGCGACAGCCTGCACCGCGGAATCATGGACGACGATGCTGTGCCCGGCGGCCTCCAACTGCGCGGCGACCACCGCGCGCACTTCCGAATCATCCTCGACCAGCATCAGCCGAAGCGGACCGGTCGGCCCGGTCGACTCCTGCGCGGCAGGGATAGGGCGTGCCTCGATCCGGGGCAGCCAGAGGTGTATATGGGTGCCGCGACCGACCTCGCTATCGATCGTCACGTCGCCGCCGGCGGCGCGTGCCATTGCCCGCACCATCGGCAGGCCGAGGCCGGTGCCGGCCCCCTGCGCCTTGGTGGTGAAGAAGGGTTCGAACACCCGCTCGCGCACCGCGCTGTCCATGCCGCTGCCGGTATCGCTGACGGTGATGCGGACGAACCCGCCCGACAAATTCGGCAGGAAGACGCCGGCATCGTCGATATTGGCGGTGCCGATCCGTACCGTGCCGCTGCCATCCATCGCATCGCGCGCATTGATCGCGAGATTGAGGATAGCGAGTTCGAACTGCCCGACATCGGTCTTCACCGACCAGCCGGGCTCGGCAAAGTCATAGGCGACGCGGATCCGCCCGGCGGCGGTGCGCACGATCAGTTCCTCGATCGACCGGATCACGTCATCGGGACGGAAGATTTCGGCGGCCAGATCGCGCTGACGGCTGAAGCTGAGCAACCGGCGGGTGATCGCGCTGCCACGACCGGCCGCCTCGCTCGCCGCGTCGAGATAGCGGCGGAGCCGGTCGCGGTCGTCGATCCGCCGCTCGGCGAGTTCGAGATTGCCGACGATCGCCGCCAGCAGATTGTTGAAATCATGCGCGATGCCGCCCGACAGCGTGCCCAGCGCCTCCAGCTTTTCCGACTGGTGGTGGCGTCGTTCGGCAAGGCGACGACCCGTGTCGTCGCGCTCGATCTTCAGCAGGTAGCGGTTCGTCCCGATGGTGAAGGGGATGCGCCGGATATGCGTCCAGCTGTCGCCCCAGGGCTGGACCAGATGGCGATCCTCGTCATCGCTGCCGCCCTGGCCGAGAATGGCGAGGTCGCGGGGATCGATACCGTTCGGGCGCGTGGCGCCGCGTACGACGTGGCCGTGCTGATCGAGGATGGTAACGACATCGCCCGACCCGTCGGCCAGCCCGCGAAAGGCGGCGCGTTCGAACGCCAGCGCCTGCCGCAGGGCATAACGGTCGGCGGCGGCGGCGACCATCGCGATCAGCGCCTCGGCATCCCAAGGCTTGTTCGCATAGCCACTGATCGCGCCGTCGTTGAGCGCCGCGACGACCGCCGACAGATCGGCATAGCCGGTCAGCAGGATCGCCTCCGCATCGGTCATTTGGCGGGCGCGGGCGAGGAACTGGCTGCCGGTCAGCTCCGGCATGCGCTGATCGGAGACGATGACGGCGATGTCGGTATGGGCGCGGACCAGTTCCAGCGCCTCGACCGGCGATGCGGTCGACAGGATGCGGTAGCGGTCCTCCAGCAGATCGCCGAGCGCGACCAGGATTTCCGGCTCGTCATCGACCAGCAGCAGCAGGGGCGGGGAACCGGGCATATCCATTACGGCCGTTCTGGTATCCTGATGATGAAGGAAGCGCCACCCTGTACCGCGCGCTCGATCGCGATCGTCCCGCCGTGCGAGCGGACGACGCCATAGGCGATGGCAAGACCCAGGCCGGTGCCGGAGCCGACATCCTTGGTCGTGAAAAAGGGTTCGAACACCCGCTCGCGACGGTCCTCGGGAACGCCCGGGCCATTGTCGTCGACCTGGATGCAGAACATGCCGTCGGCGGCACCGGTGGTGATGGCGATGCGGCCCGCGACCGGATCGACCGCATCGGCGGCGTTGGCGACGATGTTCATCACGACCTGATTGACCAGCGCCCCCGAACATTCGAGCATCCGTGCCGGCCCGTAGGTCCGGACTACCTCGACGCTGCCCAGACGAGGGGCGAGCAGGGTCAGGACCGCGTCGATGGCATCGGGAATGTCGATCCGCGACACCTCGCCATCGTCCAGCCGCGAAAAGCGCCGCAGCTTCACCACCAGTTCCTGAATACGGGTCAGGCCGGACCGGATCGACTGGAGCCGGTCCGCCGCCTTGGTCAGCAGTGCGCCGCGCGCATCGTCATCGGCATTCGCCGCGCCGGCGACCGCCCGTTCGACAGTGGCCTGATGGGCCAGGATGAAGGCGAGCGGATTGTTGATCTCATGCGCGATGCCCGCGACCAGTTCGCCCAACGACGCCATCTTGGCCGATTGGACCAGTTGCGCCTGGGTTTCGCGCAGCAGGGCGTTGGCGCCGGCCAGTTCGGCATTGGCCTGCGCCAGCCGTTCCGCCGCGTCGGCCTCTGCGCGGGCCTGTGCCAGTGCGATCGCCTGCGCCTGTTCGCGCGCGATACCCGCGGCCTCCTCGTCGCGCGCCAGCTTGCGCCGGACGATGGCCCGGATACGGACGAGCAGCATGTCGCCGTCGCGCCCGCGCGACACCACGTCGTCCGCTCCGGCGGCGAGGCCAGCCAGTACCGTCGCCGGCTCGGCATCGTCGGTCAGCGCAACCAGCGCAACGCCGCTTGCCCGCGCGGTGCGGCGCGCGTCCAGTTTTGCCGACAGGCCGAAGGACGGATCACCCGGCTGTTCGACGACGAGGATGCCGTCGGCCGCTTCCTCGTCGATCGCCTTCAGGGTATCGGCGATCCCGGCGACATGGCCGACGTGATAGCCCTCGGCGGCAAGGTCGGACACCAGCTGATCCGACGCCGTGTCCTGCGGGGCGAGCAGCAGCAGGCGCGCCTGGCGCAAGGCCGCTGCCGGGCCGTCGCCCAGCGGCCGTGCGCGTGCCTGCCGCAACAGGGCGCGGACCCGCGACAGGATCAGCTCGGCCCCGCCGCGCTTGGGCACATAGGCGTTGGCACCGCTGTCCAGCCCCTGTCGTTCGACATCCGATGCATCGTCGCCGGTCAGCATCAGGATCGGCAGCGTGCGGGTGGCGCCGGTCTGTCGCACGATGCGCACCAGTTCGTCGCCGTTCATGCCCGGCAGGCGATAATCGACGACCAGCAGGTCCGGCCGGCTGTGGTTCAGCGTTTCCAGCGCGGTTTCGGCATCGCGCGTCCGGTCGATCCGAAAGCCGGCACGTTCGAACATCCGCCGCAATTGCAGCGCCTGGGTATCGGAATCCTCGATCAGCAGGATCGCTGCGTCGTCGTTCACCGCGCGCGCTCCACGATGCGGCGGACATGCGGGGCGATCAGGTCGAGCGGCAGCGAGAGCGCACCGGCGCGATGCGCAGCCGCGGGCATGCCATAGACGATCGAGGTGCTGGCGTCCTCCGCCACCGCCTGTCCGCCAGCCGCGAGCAGCGCCCGCACGCCGGCCGCGCCGTCCTCACCCATTCCGGTCAGGACGACGGCCAGCGCCGCACCGTCCAGTGCCACGGCGGCGCTCTCGATCAGGCGGGTCGCGGAGGGGCGCTGGCCGCCGACCGGTCCGTCGGTGGCCAGACGGATCGTGCCTCCGCGTGCGAGCGTCAGATGGGCGTCGCCGGGCGCGACATGGACCGTTCCCGGCGTCGGCATCTCGCCGTTGCGGGCAAGCTCGACCCGCTGTGGGACAACGCTGTCGAGCCAGCTGGCAAAGCCGGCCATGAAGCTGGCCCCCATATGCTGCACCAGCAGCACCGGCAGCGGCAGATCGGCCGGGAGCGCGCCCAGCAACCGGGCGAGTGCCGGAGGGCCACCGGTCGATGCCGCGAACAGGAGGGCCGAGGGGGCGCGCTGTCGGACGGGCTGAACCGGAATTTTGGGCGCGGCCGGCATCCGTCGCCGCACCACCGCCACCTCGCTCATGATTGCAAGCTGCGTCCGTATCTCGTGCGCGACCTGGGCATAGGCGGCATCGCCCAGCCCGACCGGCTTTTCGACGACCGACAGCGCCCCGGCGCGCAGCGCGTCCATGCTGTCGCCCATCGCGCCGCCGTCCATGCTGGCGGAGATCACCACGATCGGCGTCGGATGGCTGGCCATGATCTGCCGCGTTGCCTCCAGCCCGTCGATGCCGGGCAGGCGAATATCCATCGAGATGACATCGGGGCGGAGGACCGGCAGCGCCTCGATCGCTTCTTCGGCGGTGGCGAAGCTGGCGGCGACGGTCAGGCGCGGGTCGCTGCCGACGATATGCGTCAGCAGCGTGCGGACCACGGTCGAATCCTCGACGATCATCACGCGGGCAGGGGCGGTGCGGGCCGTCATTGCGTCAGATCAGCTGCTGGACGGTGCCGATCAACATGCCCTGATCGAAATCCTGTTTGGTGACATAGGCGTCGGCGCCGAGGCTGAGGCCGCGTTCGATATCGTCGGGGCTGTTGCGCGATGTCATCATGATGACCGGTAAAGTTTTGAGTGCCGGATCGTTCCGTATCGCCGCCAGCAAAGCGAAGCCATCCATGCGCGGCATCTCGACATCTGCGACGACCAGATCGATGGCATCGAGGCCGGAGCGCAGCCGTTCCAGCCCGGCCAGTCCGTCGACCTCGACCAGTACGCGATAGCCCTGCGCTTCGAGGATGCTGCGCTCCAGCGTACGGGTCGTGATGGAATCGTCGACGACCAGGATGGTGCGGCTTTGCGCTTCGGCCTGGGGCGCGACGTAGGGGCTTGCCGCCCGGCCGCTGGCCCGGTCGCGTACCAGCTGGGCCGGATCGAGCACCAGCACGACCTCGCCATTCGTCAGCACCGTGCCCAGCACCAGCGGCAGATCGGCGGCGATCGCCGCGGCATCGCCGACCAGCAGCGCCCGGACATCGCGCAGCGCATCGACGATCAGGACGCGGCGGACGCCCTCCGCCTCCAGCACCACCGCCCGCAGCGGACCGGCGGCATCGGCCTGTGCCGTGCCCAATATGTCGCCGAGCCGCGTAACGGGCAGCGGCTGGCCATTGACCGGCAGCATCACCTCCGCTCCGCTGGGGGAAAGGTCGGCGGGATCGATCCGCAGTACCTGTCGCACCGCATCGGCGGGTAGGGCGCAGACCGTGTCGCCGACCTCGACCATCAGCAATGTGCGGCGGGTCAGTGCGACCGGCACGGCGATGGTCACGACGGTCCCGCCGCCCGAGCCGGGCGCGATGCTGGCCGACCCGTGCAGGCGGCGGGCGACCTCCGCCACGACCGACAGGCCGATGCCGCGCCCGGCGACCTCGTCCAGCCGGTCGGCGGTGGACAGTCCCTGTTCGAACAGCAGCGCATGCAACGCCTGTCCTCTGGGCGGGGGGGCATCGGCGGGGATCAGGTCGGCAGCGCGGGCACGGGCGACGATCGCCGCATCGTCCAGCCCGGCACCGTCGTCACGGACGGTGATGATCAGCCGCCCGCGATCGATCCGCGTGTCGATGCTGATCGTGCCTGTGTCCTCCTTGCCCGCTCGATGGCGACGGTCGGGCGTTTCGATGCCATGGCGCACGGCATTGCGCAGGACGTGCAGCAGCGGATCGCGCAGCGCATTCAGGACGCGGCGATCGGCCTCGCCATCCGTTTCGGTCGTTCGTAGCCGTGCGACCTTGCCCTCGGCGGTCGCCAGGTCGCGGACGGCGCGTTCATAGCCGTCGAAGAGCGTCGCCACCGGTTGCAGCAACAGCCGCTCGCCATCGCGTTCCAGTTCGGCGCTCGACCGGTCCAGCGCGTCGCGCAGCCGCCCGTGCAGGCGGCGGATGCGGTCCAGCTCGCCCGTCGCCTGTCGCAGCCGTCGTGCGGCTTCGCTGTCGCCGGCGGTGGCGAGCAGAGGCGACAGTGCGGCAAGATCCTCGGCCAGCGCGTTCAAACGGTCGGCGACCATGCCCTGTTCGGCGATCTGCGTCGCCATGACGTGCAGCGAACGGCCGAGCCGCTCGACCCGGTGGCCCGACACCGCGACACGCCGTTCGGGCTCGATGTCGGTCGCGCTGTCGTTCGTATCCGGGGCGGCGCCGTCCTCGATCGCATCGGCGAGGCGGCGGAGCTCGGCGATCGCCGCGCCGTCCATCGCCCGTTCGCCGCGTTCGATGGCGAGGATCAGCGCCTCCGCCTCATGCGCGGCGGCTTCGCTCTCCGGCAGTTCAACCGCGCGCGCCGCGCCTTTCAGGCTGTGCGCCCGGCGGCTGAATTCGCGCAGGTCGACCGGGCGGCCGGCATCAGCATCGGCCAGCGCCGCGCGGATGCCGGCCATGTGTTCGGCCAGTTCCGACGCGAATGCCGCCAGCAATTCGGCCTGAAGCTCGTCCACGCGCGCGTCCTGCCGTTACAGGCGGTAGCGTTCGGTCAGGCCGACCAGCGTGCGCGACAATTCGCCCAGGTCGCTTGCCGCCTGATCGAGCTGACGGGTGGAGGCAGCGGTCTGTTGCGACGCTTCGCGGATATTCTGCAGGGCGATGGTGACCTGTTCGATGCCGATCTGCTGCTGGTTGGTCGATGCGACGATCTGCTGGAAGGTCTGGACATTTTCCTGCACGCGGGTCGCCAGTTCCTCGATCGCGGCATGGCCGGCATCGGTGCGTTCCTTGCCCGACGCGACGCGCTTCACCGCCTCCTCGGTCAGCATCACCGACGAATTGATCCCGCGCTGGATATCGCCCAGGATCGAGCGGACGTTGCGTGTCGCGCCCTTGGCCTGATCGGCCAGCTGCTTCATCTCCGATGCGACGATGGCGAAACTGCGCCCCTGTTCACCCGCCGCCGCCGCCTCGATCGAGGCGTTGAGCGCGAGCAGGTGCGAGCGTTCCGACACGTCGTTGACCGTCGCGATGATGTCGCCGATCGCCTGGGTCTTTTCCGACAGGGCGACGATGTTGGTCGCCACCGCTTCGGCCTGTTCGCGGATCGCATCCATCGCGCGCGCGGTATCGGCGACGGCAGTCAGGCCGGCGTTGCTGACTTGGGCGGTCGCCTGCGCCTGCGCGATCACCTCCTGCGCGCGGCGAGTGATCTGCGCGCCGCTATGAGTGATCTCGTCGACGGTGGCGGCGGTTTCCTGCACCGCGGCCAACTGCTCCTCGACCGACGCCGCCTGTTCCTGCGTCGACGCACGGATTTCGGTGGTCGCCGCGTTCAGGTCGTTGGTCGCTGCGCGGTTCTGCGTTGCGATGGTGCGCAGCCCGCCGACCATGTCGTTGAGCGTGCGGCCAAGGCGCCCGAGTTCGTCGGCACCGGTCACGTCGGTGGTCGTCGACAGATTGCCTTCGCCGATGCGCCCGACAAAGCCCATGAACGCATCGAGCGGCCGCACGATCGAACGGCGGGTCGTCACCGCGACGGCAATGGCGACGACGATCGCGACCATCAGCCCCAGAATGATGGAAATCCGGCTGGCGTTATAGACGTCGCGGGTCGCATCCCGCCCACGTTCGATGGCGACGTTAAGCGTTTCGCGCGCTTGGCCGATCCGGCCGACCGTCGCGGCATGGTCGCGCACGATATCGGCCTCGGTCGCCAGCACCGCCGCCCGGTCGCCTGCAGCGATTGCGGCCAGCTGGGTCTCGACATCCGCCCGAGTCTGTTTGAGCGCGCGGTCGCCCTCGGCCAGTTGGCGGGCCATCCGTGCCCAGAGTTCGGACCGCGCGCCCGTCACCGAATTGTCGCGATAGGTTTCGGCGGCGCGTTCCTGTTCGGCGATGCCGCGCTGCGCTTCCTCGACGGCGTTGCGCCATCCGGTCGTTGCCTCCCGGACGCGACTGTTGTCGCCGGTCAGGAAGGCCTGGACGAGGCTGGCGCGCTGTTCGACCTTGCGCGACAGGGCGTGGTCGATGCGATTGAGCGCCTCCATCGACGCGAGGTCGCGTTCGACGATCATGTCGACGGTGTGGCGGACGTCGCCGATCTGGACCAGCGCATAGACGCCAAGCGCGAGGAGGATCGCGGTCAGGGCGGCGAAGCCGGCGGCGATCCGGGTAGAGACGGACAAACCTTATCCTTCCTGAAGACGGGCAGGGAGCAATCGTTCGATCAGCATGACGGAGTCGATGCGTGTCAACCTTTGGTCGCCATCGACGACCAGCGTGGCAAGCGCCGAGGCGGCCGGCTGGCGGGCAATCGTCGTGACGCCGGACACGGCATCGACGGCAAGGGCGATACGGGGCGCGTCGTGGCGCAGCACGATCATCGCCGTCGCGCCCGCCGCATCACGGTCGAGCAGCTCCGCCAGCGCGAACAGGTTCACGACCGTGCCGCGCCATGCGACCAGCCCCGTCAGCGCGGCCGGGGGATGGGGCAGGCGCGTCACCTTGGGCAGCGGCGCGACCGCACGTACGCAGTCGATCGGCAGGCCATGCGCGACGCCGCCCAGGTCGAAGACGAGCAGCGTTTCGGTCGGTCGATCGTCCAGGGAGCGCGTGCTGCCGACGGCCCGCTGCCGTGCGGCCAGGATCGCGGCGATGGCATCGGCATCGAGGCCGTCGGCAAGGATCAGCGGTGCGCTCAACGATGGGGTCCGATGGTGTGGCGGATGGCGGTGGCCATCGCGCCGGCGGTCATGCCTTCGCCTTCGGCCAGTTCGGTATCGGGCGCAAGCGCGCTGGCGACCCGCAGCGCGTTGGTCAGGCTGCGGCGACCATCGGGCGCGCGGCCCTGTGCCAGCAGGTAGTGGCCGAACTGGTAATGCGCCATCGCAAAGGATCGATCGAGGTATAGCGCGTCGCGAAACGCCCGTTCGGCGCGCTCCTTGTCGTCGGCAGCCAGCGCATCGAGGGCCGCGAAATAATGGGCAACGGCATCGGGCGTGCGCACCACCAGCGGCGCTTCCGTCTTTGGCGTCGGCGGGGGTGGCGCTGGGGGCCTTGGGAGCGGCGCCGAGCGTGATTTATCGACGTGTGGCGCGGGGACGGTTTCGATCACGGGCGGGGTGGGCGGCACCGGCTTCGGCCGGGTGCCGAGCGTCCGATAGGTCAGGATTCCAGCGATCAGTTCGCTATCGGCGACCGCATCGAAGCCGGGATTGGGTTCGGCATGCCCCAGCAGCAGGACGCCGTCCGTCGCCAGCCGCCTGGCCAGCGCGCCGACGATCGCGGTCGCATCCTCCTGCCGGAAATAGATCAGCACGTTGCGGCACAGGATCAGGTCGTAATCGCTGAACCCCAGCGGCGCTGCCGCGTCGATCATCGACAACAGGTTGTGGCGTTCGAACCGCGCGATCCCGCGGTAGCGGTCCTTCAGGCGGTAGCGATCGCCGGTGCGGTCGAACAACCGCGCCCGCTCCGTCTCGCCCATGGTGCGAAGCGCCCAGGACGAATATTCCGCGCGCCGCGCGGCGTCCAGTGCCGCTTCGTCGATATCGGTTCCGGTGAGCGCGATGCGCCAGTCCGCGATCGCCTCGCCCAGCAGATCGTCCAGCACCACCGCGACCGAGTGGGCCTCCGCTCCGGTCGAACAGCCGACACTCCAGATGCGCAGCCTTTTGTCGTCCCGGTGGCGATCGATCATCGCCGGCAGGATGGTCGTGCGCAGCGCCGCGAACTGTTCGGCGAAGCGGAAGAAGAAGGTTTCGTTGATCGTGACCGCGCTTTCCAGCCGCCGCCATTCGGGATCGGTGGGGTCACGCAGGCGGGCGCCATAGTCGGCCAGCGTCGCATCGCCGGTGGCCGCCATCCGCTGCGCGATGCGGTCGGCCAGCTGGCTGTCCTTATCGACGTAATAATGGTGGCCGGTCCGCGCGATGACCAGCGCCTTCACCTCCGCAAAGGCGTCGTCGGCGATCATGCCGCGGTCCATAGCGAACGGCGTTCGGCGGCAACGGCGGTCAGCTCGGCCAACACCGCCCGTTCGCTGTCCAGCAGCAGGCGGTCGGGGGCGACGACATGGACCGTCCCATCGGGCAGCGCGAGTTCGCCGGTGATCGCGTCGTTCAGGCTATGGCCGGGGTCGAGCGGGCCGACGTCGCCGGTCGCGACATCCTCCGCGCGGTCGACCAGCAGGCAGACATCGTCGCGCAGCCGGACCAGATGGGCGGACAGGTCGACGGGTCCCGTCTGCTGCTGCGGATCGAGCAGCAGGTGCGGGGCGAGGACCGGCACCGGCAGCCCCTGCAGCGTCACGAAGCCCAGCAGCGGGCGCGGGAGACCGGGCGGCGTGTCGATCGGCAGCAACGGCAGCACTTCCCGCACTGCCGCCATGGGCAGCGCGAGGCGGGTATCGCCGACACGCAGGATCAGGAACGACGCGGTCATCACCGTTCGGCTATATCGCGCTTCGCCAGCAGCGCCAGATCATCCGGCGTGTTGATGTTCGCAATTTCACCCGATGCGGCCACGGCCGTCGCGCCGATGCGATCGGTGAAGGCCCGGACCGAGCGCGATCCGCCCTCTGCCAGCAGCATGTCGAGCACCGGGCTGGCGCCGGACGGCCACCATCCGACCACCGGCAGGTCGGCGTAATAGGCAGCGGGACCGGCGTCGGACAGCTGTTGTCGGAGGGTAGTCGGCAGGAACGGCGCGTCGCAGGGTACGGTCAGCACCTGTTCGAAGCCGTGCGCCCTGGCGTGATGCAACGCCGCCGCTATTCCGCCGAGCGGTCCGAGGTCGGGTGCCGGCCGGTCGGGGATGCAGGGGACGCCCGGATGCGAGCGACCGACCACGACCAATGCGTCCACCTGCGGACCGAGCGCATCCATGACCCGGTCGATCAGGGCGCGCCCGTCGAGCGTCGCCAATGCCTTGTCACTGCCAAAGCGGGTCGAGCGCCCGCCGGCAAGGATCGTTCCGAGGACGCGGGTCATATCGCCAGCATCGCGTCGCCGCGGACGAGCGTTCGGAGCGGCAGCCCGGCACTCGCCGCGCGGTCGAGCGCCAGCGACGTGGCGGCCGAGAGGGTGGCGAGCAGCGGGCAGTTTGCCAGCACCGCCTTTTCGACCAGTTCATAGGAGCAGCGCGACGACAGCAGCGCGAAGCCGCCATCCCAGTCCTGGCCGGCACGCCGCATCGCGCCGATCAATTTGTCGAACGCGTTGTGTCGACCGACATCCTCGCGCACCAGCCGGACACTGCCATCGATGGCGCACAGCGCGGCGGCATGGGTCGCGCCGGTTGCCTGCGCCAGGGGTTGATAGTCGCGCAAGGCCGCCGCCGCAGCGACAATGGCGGCGGGCGATGCTCCGCTTCGTTCCGACACGGCGGGCAGGGGGCGCAGCGCCTGTTCGAGATTTTCGATCCCGCACAGCCCGCAGGAGGATTCGGAGATGCGGTGCCGCACGCGCTCGGCGACCCGGTCGTGCCGTTCCGCGCTGAGCGTGATGCGCAGCAGCGTGCCCGATGCCGCCGGGTGCGTCGACACCTCGACCACTTCGCCAGCATCATCCACCAGCCGTTCGGACAAGACGAAGCCGTAAGCCAAGTCGGCCAGATCGGTCGGCGTCGCCATCAGCACGGCATAGCCCAGGCCATTCACCTCGATCGCGACCGGTGCCTCGATCGCGATGGCGCGTTCCTGTCGTTCGGCATCCCCCGATGCCGCCACCCGGTCGAACCGCCGGGTGGCGCTACCCCCCTGATCCATCAGGCGACGATACGCACCGGCACCGCCTTCGCCGCCGGCGTCTGCGATCCGTGGTCGTGCCAGTTCAGCGGGACCAGCGGATTGAGCTCGGGATAATAGCCGGCGATGCAGCCATCGGGCAGGTCGAACGGCACGACCTTCAGCCCGGCCACGCGGCGGTCGATCCCGTCGTCGCTGTCGCCGACGATGGTCACGACCTGCCCCTTGTGCAGGCCGGCCTTCTCGATCTCCTTCGGGTTCATCAGCACGACATCGCGGGTGCCCGAAATGCCGCGAAAGCGATCGTCATAGCCGTAGATGGTCGTGTTGAACTGGTCGTTCGACCGTAGCGTCACCAGCCGCAGCCGACCCGGCGCATCGGGAATGTCGGTGCCGGACAGCGACCGGGGAACGGTGAACTCCGCCTTGCCGCTCTCGGTCTTCCACACGCGTTCGCGCGCCGAATTGCCGCGATAGAAGCCGCCCGGCGTGAACATGCGTTCCTCGAAATCGTGGAACTCCTCCGGATAGGTCGCCTCGATCAGCTTGCGGACCTTTGCATAGTCGCCGGTCCAGCCGTCCCAGTCGACCTTCGGATGGGGATCGAGCGTTGCCTTGGCGATCCCGGCGACGATGGCGACTTCGGACTTCAGATGCTCGCTGGCCGGTTCATGGGTCGCGATCGACCCGTGGATATGGCTGAACGTGTCCTCGATCGTGACGATCTGTTCGCCGCCGGCCTGCTTGTCGACTTCGGTCCGGACGAGGCAGGGGAGGAGATAGGCGACCTTGCCGTTGATCAGGTGGCTGCGATTGAGCTTGGTCGCGATCTGCACCGTCAGGCGCATCGACGGCCATGCCGCCTCGATCCGTTCCAGATCGGGGATCGCGCGCAGGAAATTGCCGCCGAGCGATAGGAAGGCGTCGATCTCGCCCTTCAACAGGTCTTCGCAGGCGGTCACGGTATTGTGGCCATGGTCCATCGGCGGTTCGAAATCGAACAGTTCGCGCAACCGGTCCATCGGCACCAGTTCGGGCTTTTCCGAAATGCCGACGGTACGCTGGCCCTGCACGTTGCTATGCCCCCGGACCGGCGACATGCCGGTGCCGACGCGACCGATATTGCCCTTCATCAGCAGCAGGTTGACGTAGGTCGCGACATTGTCGAACCCGTTGACCTGCTGGGTCAGGCCCATGCCGTAGATGCCGATCGTCCGATCCGCCTCGACATAGACCTGGCCGGCTGCCTCGATATCGGCGCGGCTGAGGCCGCTTTCGCGTTCGATATCAGCCCAGTCGGTTGCGCGGACCATCGCCTCGAACTCGGCGAAGCCGGTAGTGTGCTGTTCGATGAAGTCGACGTCGAGGACATGGACCTTGTGCTCGGCCCAGCTCTTGTCTTCCGCCGCCAGCACATGCTTGGCGAGGCCGATCATCACCGCGACGTCGCCGCCGGGCTTCACCTGATGATATTGGCAGCTGATCTTCGTCTCGCTGCGGGTCGCCATCTCGAACGGGTTCTGCGGGTCGGTAAAGGCGACCAGTCCGGGTTCCTTGACGGGATTGAACGTCACGACCTTGCACCCGCGCTTCACCGCGTCGCGCAAGGGGTGGAGGAAACGCGGGCTGTTCGACCCGGTGTTCTGCCCGAAAAAGAACATCGCATCGCAATGCTCGAAATCGTCGAGGATCGAGGTGCCGACCGGCGCGCCGATCGTCTTCTTCAGCGCAACCGACGTCGTTTCGTGGCACATGTTCGAACTGTCGGGCAGATTGTTGTGCCCATAAAGCCTGGCGAACAGCGCGTAGAGATAGGAGGTTTCGAGGCTGGCGCGACCCGAGGCGTAGAAGATCGCCTTTTTCGGATCGATCGCGCGTAGTTCCGCACCGATCGCGGCGAAGGCTTCGTCCCAGCTGCATTCGATATAATGATCGGTCGCGTGGTCGTAGCGCAGCGGATGGGTCAGCCGCCCGACATGTTCGAGATCGAAATCCTTCCACGTCTTCAGCTCGGTCACGGAATGCTTCGCGAAGAATTCCGGCGTGCAGCGGTTGGGCGTCAGGTCCCACAACGTCGCCTTCGCCCCATTCTCGCAGAATTCGAACGGGTGCGGCTCGGCGGGCTTGCCCCATGCACAGGACGTGCACATGAAGCCCTTGGGCTTGTTCTGCCGGGCGAGTTGCGCCAGCGCGGCGGGGCGGTTACGCTCCTTGGCAAGGACCTTGGACATCCCCTTGACCGAGCCCCAGCCGCCTGCCGGGCCGTCATATCCCACCACATCGTCCCGATCCGCCACGGCAATTCCTTCTCTACGCCTGTGGCGTAGCCTACGCCGGGCGGGGGGATAATGTTCCGTTCGTCAGTCGACTAATTCGAGCGCCAGCGCCGTCGCTTCGCCGCCGCCGATGCATAGCGAGGCGAGGCCGCGTTTCTTCCCGCGCGTCTCCAACGCCGACAACAGGGTCGCCAGCACCCGTGCACCGCTGGCCCCGATCGGATGGCCGAGTGCGCAGGCACCGCCATGGACGTTCACCCGGTCGTGCGGCAGGTCCAGGTCGTGCATCGCCGCCATGGTGACGCAGGCAAAGGCTTCGTTCACCTCGAACAGGTCGATCTGTTCCGCGCTCCATCCCGCGCGCTCCATCGCGCGGCGCATCGCGAAGACCGGGGCGGTGGCGAAGCGGGCGGGGGCGTGGGCGAAGCCGGCATGGGCGACGATCCGCGCGATCGGGGTCAGCCCCAGCCGGTCGGCCACCGAGGCGCGCGCCAGTACCAGCGCCGCGGCGCCGTCCGAAATCGACGAGGCATTGGCGGCGGTGATCGTACCATCCTTCGCAAAGGCGGGTTTGAGCGTCGGAATCTTGGCCACGTCGCCGCGCGCGGGCTGTTCATCGAGCCGAACGGTCGTCGTTCCCTTGCGACCGGCGATCTCGACGGGCACGATTTCGCGATCGAACGCACCGGAGGCTTGCGCCGCCTGCGCACGGGTCAGCGATTCGATCGCGAAGGCGTCCTGCGCCTCGCGGGTAAAGCCATAGGATACCGCGGTTTCCTCGGCAAAGCTGCCCATCAGCCGGCCGGGTTCATAGGCGTCCTCCAGCCCATCCATATACATGTGATCGATCAGCCTATCATGGCCGATCCGCGCGCCGCTGCGATGGCGCTGCGACAGATAGGGCGCGTTGGTCATGCTCTCCATGCCGCCCGCGACGATGATGTCCGCGGAACCGGCGGCGATGGTATCGGCGGCCATCATCACCGCCTGCATGCCCGATCCGCACATCTTGTTGACAGTCGTCGCCTCGACATGCTGCGGCAGACCTGCGCCCAATGCCGCCTGTCGTGCCGGCGCCTGGCCGAGGCCGGCGGGCAGCACGCAGCCCATATAGATACGCTCGATCGCCTCGCCCGACAGGCCGGCGCGCTCGACCGCCGCACCGACCGCCGTCGCGCCCAGTTGCGTGGCGGTGGCACCCGACAACGACCCCTGGAAGCTGCCCATCGGCGTGCGGGCATAGGACAGGATGACGACGGGGTCGGACATGAAACGCTCTCCGGGATATTTCTTGTTTCGTTTGTTATCATCTAGGGCGATGGCCGCGCCGCCGCAATCGCGCTAGGCGCTGAACGATGTCGTCCGCGCTGCCTCCTGCCTTCTGGCCGATCCTGCTGGGGATGCTGGGTGCCGTGTTCGGCAGCTTCATCGCGACGATCGCGATCCGCTGGCCGGCCGGACGGTCGGTTTCGACCGGGCGATCGGCGTGCGACGGGTGCGCGCGGACGCTAGCTGCGTGGGAACTGGTGCCGGTGCTTAGCTTCGTCGCGCTGCGTGGCCGGTGCCGGACGTGCGGAACGCAAATCGCGCCGGGACATGTCGTGACCGAACTGCTGGGCGCGGGGATCGGCGTGGTCGCCGGCCTGACCGCGCCGGGTTGGGAAGGGGTGGCGGGGGCCGCATGCGGCTGGCTGTTGCTGGCGCTGGGGGCGATCGACCTCGCCGCGTTCTGGTTGCCTGACGTCCTGACCGCATCGCTGGCCGTCGTCGCCTTGACGGGGGGCGTTGGAGGCTTCGGTGCCGATCTTTCGGCACGGCTGATCGGCGGCATTGCGGGGTTCGGCGTGCTGTGGCTGGTCGCCGCTCTCTATCGATCGTTGCGCGGCCGGGTCGGGTTGGGCGGCGGCGATCCGAAATTGTTCGGTGCAATCGGCCTGTGGCTCGGCTGGCGCGCCTTGCCGCAGGTGCTGTTGGTGGCGGCGCTTGCCGGGCTGGCCATCGTGCTCGCGATGGCGCTCGCCGGCCGCCGGGTGACGGCGACCGACCGCTTGCCGCTGGGCACGCTGCTCGCCGGGGCGGCCTTTCTATGCTGGGCGCTTTAGGCCGGTTCGATCCGATATTCGATCGGTTTGAAGCTGCCACCGTTGGACGCCGGAGCCGAACAGGCGGTGAGGCCGATGACGAGGTCCATCGCGGCGCGGAAGGTGATCGTGTCCCCTGCCTTGCTGATCGGGGGCAGGACGCTGAGCCTGCCCGTCGTGCCGTCCACCGGCACGTTCATGAAACAATTGAACGCTACCGGAATGCGGTCCGGCGTCACGCCATAGGGTTCCAGCGCGGCGGCGAGATTGCCAAAACAGCCGCGATGCGGCGGCAGGTCCGGGTAGAAATGGTGGAATGTGTCGTAGGAGCATGGCGTCAGCAGGAAGTCATGCACCCCGACCGTGTCGTCGGTGATGTCCAGCATTACCCGGCTGCGGTTCGAATAGAGTTTATGGCCGGCCGTCAGGCGGATCGTCTCGGCATAATCCAGCGTCCGCCCGGACGAGATGACTTCGTCCATGTCGTCGGCATTGAATGCCAGCAGGTCGGCCACCTGGCACCCGCGCGGGTCGACCACGACCAGCGTATCCCCCGTTTTCAGGCGAAACGCCGTGCCCGACCGTTCGGGGATGGTGACGTTCACTTCGCCTCCCCCGAATAATGGAACGGGCAGGCCCAGCGTTCGTCGACCACCCGGCCGCTATATTGCCGCGCCTCGCTGGCGGCGCCGTGGCGGGCGAGCATCGGGTTGCGGCTGCCCGCCAGCGCTTCGTCGCGCACGAGGATCTTCTCGCGCATCGTCTCATACTTGCCTTCGGCGCGCAGCCGTTCGAACTGGTCGTGCAGGTTGAAGACGAGCGTCGGCCGTTCGAACCGTCGCGCCGGACGGCTGGCGCGCGGGTGGAGGCCGACGATGAAAAAGGCCTCGCCGCCGAAGCTCAGTGAGAAATGCGGATTGTCCGGGTCGGCGCTGACCCGCGCGTCATAGTCCTGTCCGCGCCACACATCCTTGTCGGACAGCGACTGGACCCGTTGCCACAGCGCACGTTCGAATTCCGGTTCGGACAGGTCGCCCGGCCCTTCGAACACGACCGCGAAGCTACGGTACATCGCCCGGTCGCGGCGATAATCTTCGGCCAGTCGCATCAGGGCATCGTGAATGCGGACATCGTCCCATGCGCTGTCGATGCTGGAGCAGGCGAGTACATCGAGCGTACCCCGCGCCATCGCGGATTTTGCGCCCACGCAGGGAAATGCGCGGTCGTCGATATGGGCGAACAGCAGGGCTTCGAGGCGGTCCTGTGCCTCGTGTTTCCAGTTGAACATTGCGGAGATCCCGACCCGGTGATTGGAACGACACTACGTTTCGCGGCCGATACAGGTTCCGCCCGGTTGACGCGTGGCGGGGACGGCGGCAACAATCGCAGCTGTGAACAAACGCCTGCTCCTGGATGACTTCCTTCCCTATCGCCTGTCGATCGCATCGAACCGGGTTTCGGATGCGATTGCATCGACCTATCGGTCGTTGTTCGGACTGCGCATTCCCGAATGGCGGCTGGTGACGGTGATCGCCGAGAGCGACGGGATCACGCAGCAGGCGCTGTGCGTCGCGACGCGGATGGACAAGGTGACCGTCAGTCGCGGCGCGATCGCGCTGGTCGACCGCGGGCTGGTCGAACGACGCGCCAATGCCGGGGATCAGCGGTCGCACCTGCTACGGCTCACCGCGTCCGGGCGGGCCTTGTACGAAGAGGTGGCGCCCAAGGCGCTGCTGATCGAACAGGAACTGTTCGCTTCGTTCAGCGCGCAGGAGATCGACGTCCTGCGCGACATGTTGGCACGGGTCCAGGCGGCGGCCGACGCCATGGAGCAACGCACCGGCGATCAGTAGCGGTCGCGGCGAGGCTTCATCTGTCGCTTGCTGGGCAGCGTATCGGCCAGGCGGGCACCGCGATGGCCCATCGGCCGGGGATGGCCGACGGTCGAATCCACCGCCGTCTGTCGCTCCGCCTCTGCATTGATCTCCGCGCCGATCAGGATCGCCAGGCTCGACACGAACAGCCACATCAGCAGCACGACGACGGCGCCCAGCGCGCCGTAGGTCGCGTTGTAATTGGCGAAATTGGCCGCGTAGACGCCGAACAGCACGGTCGCCAGCAACCACAACAGCGTCGCTGCAACCGAACCGACCGACAGCCACCGCCATTTGGCGCGCGCCCGATCCGGACCATAGCGATAGGCGAAGGCGATGGCGGCACTGGCGATGCTCGCCGCGACCAGCCACGTCGCCCCCTGAATCGCGATCGCGCCGGCGGTGCCGAGGAACTGGGTCTGGCTCCGGATCCAGGTCAATACGCCGGCCGACAGGATGCCGACGATGGCGGCGATGATCGCCGCGACGGTCAGCATCGCCGCCAATGCCGTGGTGACGACGATGCTCCGCTCGTCCTCTTCCTCATAGATGACGTTCAGCGCCTGGATGATGGCGCTGGCGGCACGCATCGCGCCGTAGATCGACAGCAGCAGCGCGACGAACAGGCCCAGCCCGGCCTGCGACGATGCGGTAGTGACGACCGCTATCAACTGGTCCGAAATCAGCCGCGCGGCATCGGCGGGTACGAGGTCGAAGATCGTCTCCATGTGCCGGGCGACCGTCGAGGGATCGGCGATCAGGCCATAGGTCATCACGATCGCGCCCAGCAGCGGAACGAACGACAAGAAGGCATAGAAAGCGACCCCCGCCGCCATCAGCGTCAGATTGTGATAGCCGACCATGGTATAGACACGGACGAAGATCGCGCGCCACGCCGGCCAGGGGTGCTGCCACGGATGTTCGGACTGGCTGCCCGGCACGTTGGCGGGATCGATCGGCGGTACGGTGTCGGTCAATGTGGCTCCCCTTGCTGCCCGGACCAACGCAGCGCCGGTCGATCGGATGCAGCGTGGCGTACAAATTGAACCAAATCCGCTGCTTGGCGTTTTCGGGGTGAACGGGGGTCGTACGTCACGACGCCTGCCAAGGGGACGGGGACAGGGTTTGGGGGATTTTCGCGCAAGGACAGTTGTTGTGCTGCTTGCCAGCACGATGATGATCCCGGTCGCTTCTGCGCAGCAGCAGGCGTCGTCGCCTACGACAGTCCGTACGCAGCAACCGCCGGTCGAACCGATCGTTCCCAACAGCGAGTTCGACTCCGCACTGCCGACCCTGTCGGGCGACATCAACGCGCCGCTGGAGCCGATGTCGGCATTCGATGCGAAGCCCGCACCGACCACGCATACGCCGCCCCTGCCAACCCCGACCGCTCCGACGACGGAGGCGCAGGTGCCCGCCGAAACCCTGCCCGACGCAGTGTTGCCCGAGGCGCTGGAACTGGCCCAGCCGCTGACGCCGCTATCGTCGTTCGACGTCACCCCGGTCGAGGTTGCCGGCGTCGACGACAAGAAGGCGGTGGAAATCCGGTACGATACCGTCGTCAACGGGCTGGACGAGATCGACGGCACGACGCAATTTCGTGAACTCTCCGCGTTGCGCGAAGGCGACGGCAAGGCGGCCAACGCCGCGATGGTGCAGGCCCGTGCCAAGGAGGACGAGCAACTCGCGGTCCGCATCATGCGGGCCAAGGGCTATTATGACGGCACCGCTACCTCCGCGATCGAACAGCCGCCGGGGCAGCGGCTGCGTGCGGTCGTGACCGCCATTCCGGGCAAGCAATTCACGCTGGGGTCGATCCGCATCGATACCCAGCCGACCGTCCCGCCGGATCTGGTCCAGCGCGAATTGCCGCTGAAGGTCGGCGATCCGATCGATGCCGAACGCATCCAGGCAGCCGAGGCGAATGTCAGCCTGAAGCTGCCGCAGCAGGGCTATCCGTTCGTCGAGGTCGGGCAACGCGACATCCTGCTCGACGATACGACCGTAACCGGCGCCTATACCCTGCCGGTCACCACCGGTCCGCGATCGTCGTTCGGGACCTATTCGACGACCGGCAAGCTGGCGTTCGATGCCGAGCATGTCGGCGTGCTTGCCCGGTTCAAGCAGGGTGAGTTGTACGACAACCGCAAGGTCGACGACCTTCGCGCCGCGCTCGTGTCGACGGGACTGTTCTCCGGCGTGTCGGTCGAGCCGCAGCGCACCGGGC
The DNA here is from genome assembly GCF_003951715.1 of Sphingomonas sp. ABOLH. Lineage (NCBI taxonomy): Bacteria > Pseudomonadati > Pseudomonadota > Alphaproteobacteria > Sphingomonadales > Sphingomonadaceae > Sphingomonas > Sphingomonas sp. ABOLH. Next base: position 121,007 of record NZ_QQWV01000008.1, read on the forward strand.
AGATCGCGCCGGACGGGACGGAATATGTGAATCTGCTGGTCAAGCAGGATGCCGGGCCTGCGCGGACGCTGGCCGGGGAAGCGGGTTATGGCACCGGGCAGGGCGTCCGGCTGGAAGGATCCTGGACGCATCGCAACCTGTTCCCGCCGGAAGGCGCGCTGATCGTGCGCGGGGTCGCGGGCACGCAGGAACAGGGGGCGGGTGTCACCTTCCGCCGGTCCAATGCCGGTCGCCGCGACCGGACGTTCCAGATCCTCGCCAATGCCAGCCGCACCAATTACGATGCGTTCGAAGCGTTTACGGGTACGCTCGGCATCCGCTGGTCGTACGATTCGACGCCGATCTGGCAGAAGCGTTTCACCTATGCCTATGGTGCCGAACTGATCGGCACCAACGAAGACACTTACGATTTCGACGTGGCGGCGCGCCGTCGCAAGACCTATGGCATCGCCGCGCTGCCGCTGTTCGCCGGGTTCGATACGTCGGACAATCTGTTGAACCCGACCAAGGGGTTCCGCCTCAAATTGAACGTCAGCCCCGAGGCGTCGGTGCAGGGTGCGGTTCGGCCCTATGGCCGGTTCATGGTCGAGGGCACCGCCTATTACCCGATCGGGGAGAGCATCGTCATCGCCGGCCGCGCGCGCGCGGGATCGATCCAGGGGATCGCCCGCGACGATCTGGCGCCGTCGCGCCGTTATTATGCCGGCGGCGGCGGCTCGGTGCGCGGCTTCGGGTTCCAGGAACTCGGGCCGCGGACGCCGGAGGTGGACGAGGACGGCAACAACCTCAACCGTCCGATCGGCGGACGCAGCCTGAACGAGTTCGCGCTCGAAGCCCGCTATCGCTTCGGCAATTTCGGGATCGTGCCGTTCATCGACGCCGGTCAGGTGTATGAATCCAGCCTGCCCAAGGGGTCCGACCTGCGCTTCGGCGCGGGTATCGGCGGGCGCTTCTATACCAATTTCGGTCCGATGCGGGTCGATGTCGCCACGCCGATCGCAAGGCGGCCGGGAGAATCCAAGATCGCGCTCTACATCTCGATCGGGCAGGCTTTCTGATGACCGACGCCGACATGCCCGCCACCGAAACCGTGATCCTGCGCGATCGTCCGTTGTGGCAGAAGGTCCTGAAATGGGTCGGCATCGCGCTGGCCACGCTGATCATCCTGCTGATCGCGCTGGTGTTCGCGCTGAACACCGGGCCGGGGCGGGGGTTCATCGTCAGCAAGCTCGACGGCTACACCACCGCGTCGGGGCTGAAGGTCAATATCGGCCGGATCGATGGTTCGCTCTATGGCGCGATGACCGTCCGCGAGCTGCGGCTGAGCGATACGCAGGGCGTGTTCGCCTATTCGCCGGAAGTCGCGGTCGACTGGCGGCCCTTCGCCTTCGCGAACGGGCATGTCGATATTCGTAGCCTGACGAGCCCGCTGATCCGCTATGCGCGCAATCCGGTGTTGAAGGACACGCCGCCGGGCGACCCCAATGCGCCGCTGCTGCCCGACTATGACATCGACGTGAACCGCCTGCGCGTCGACCGGATCGAGGTCGGCCCGGCGGTGACCGGGCAGCGCCATATCGCGCGGCTGGACGGCGAGGTGCATATCGCCGACCGTCGCGCGCAGGTGACCGCCAACGCCGCGACCATCGCCGCGCCGGGCGTGGCGGGGGGCGACCGTGTCGCGCTGAAGCTCGACGCGGTGCCCGACGATAATCGCTTCGATGTCGATGCCCGGATCACCGGACCAGCCAATGGCATGATCGCGGGAATGGCGGGACTGAAGGCGCCGATCGTCGCGACGGTCGATGGCCAAGGCGACTGGCGTAACTGGCGCGGGCGACTTGCCGGCACGCTGGGCGGGCGGCCGCTGGCCGATCTGGCGCTGACCGGACGGGAGGGTCGCTTTACGGTCCGGGGCTCGACCCAGCCGGGATTGATCCTCCAGGGTCCGGTCGAACGGCTGACCGCCCCGCGGCTCGACGTGGCGATCGATGCGGCGTTGCAGGATCGCAAGGCCGATACCCGCATCCAGCTGCGATCGAGTGCGCTGGCGGTGAACGCCGCCGGTTTGCTTGACCTGGGCAACAGCCGGTTCGGCAATTTCCGGACCGAAGCGATGCTGCTGACCCCCGGTGCGATCGCGCCGAACTTAAACGGGCGATCGGTCCGCGCCGCTGTCGTCCTCGACGGTGGGTTCGGCACGCCGACCGTGGATTACAAGGTGCAGGCCGCTGCCTTGGGTTTTGGCGAAACCGTCGTTGAACAGCTCTATGCCGAAGGACGGGCGACGGTTGATGCCGACCGCATTCTGATCCCGATTGCGGCGAAGGCGCGGCGTATCTCTGGGCTGAACGCGGCGGTCGGCGGACTGGTCACCAACGTCGCGATCAATGGTTACCTTGCCATTTCGGGCGATCAGGTGCTGTCGGACAATCTGCGCATCCGGTCCGACCGGATCGACGCGACCGCCATCGTCGCCGCCAACCTGACCACCGGGCGCTACACCGGCGCGATCAAGGGGCGGATCAACGATTACGAAGTCGCCAGCATCGGCATCCTGAACCTGACGACCGACGCCAGCCTCTATGCCGCGCCACAGGGCGGGTTCGGGATCAAGGGCCGTGTGGTCGCGCAGACCACCCGCCTGTTCAACGAAGGCATTCGCAACTTTCTGGGCGGCAACGTCACCACCACGCGCGCAGATGTCGGTGTGGGACCGGATGGGATCGTCAGCTTCTCCAACGTGCGGATGAATGCGCCGCAGTTCCGTATCACCAACGGTTCTGGCCGTTATGATCCGGCGGGGCCGTTGCTCGTAAATGCCGATGCCTATTCGACGCAATATGGTCCGCTGAGTGCGCGGGTGACCGGTACCGTCGCTGCGCCGCAGGTCCTGCTGCGCGCCGCGCGCCCGGGCGTTGGGGTCGGGCTCGCCAATCTCGAGGCACGGGTGCGTGGGCAGGGCGACCGCTATGCGATCCAGGCGACCGGCAATACCGATTACGGGCCGTTCCGCGCCGATGTGCTGCTGTCGACCGCGCCGCGGCTAGTCGCCGATATCCACTCCGCAACCTTTGCCGGCATGAATATCGACGGCCGGGTGGAGGCGACCGATGCCGGGCCGTTCGCAGGGCGAATCAACTTCGCCGGATCGGGCGTGGCCGGTATCGCGCGCCTGTCGGCTCAAGGGCGATTCCAGCGCGCGGACGTGAATGCGCAGGCGTCGAACGCGGTCATTCCGGGCAATATGGGGCTGCGCATCGGTCGCGCGATCGTGACCGGCAGCGCGGTGCTGTACGACCAGCCGGAAATCGTCGCCGATGCGCAGGTCGCCAACCTGTCGATGGGCGACTTCCTGCTCCAGCGCAGCCGGGCGAAGATCAACTATCGCGGCGGCAACGGCACGGCGCAGATGTTCGCCGAAGGGTCGTCGGGCGTGCCGTTCCGGGTCGCCGCCAATGCGCGGCTGCGCCCAAACGACTATCTGGTCGCGTTGCAGGGTGTCGCCAATTCGATCCCGTTCAAGACGGTCAACCCGGCGCGGATCGTGTCGGCCCCGGGCGGCTATCGCCTGTACCCGACGCGGATCGACTTCGCGCAAGGCTCGATCCGCGCGGCGGGCGTCTATGGCAATGGCATGTCGATCCAGACCCGGCTCGACCGGTTGGACCTGAGCATCGTCAATGCCTTCGTGCCGGGCACCGGTATCGGTGGCACCGCGACCGGGAGCCTCGACTTCGCGCAGGCGGCGGACCAGAGCTTTCCGCGGGCCGATGCACGCCTGACCATCCGCAATTTCCAGCGGACCAGCCTTGCCTCTGTCTCCGAACCGGTCGACATCGTCTTTGCCGGCGACCTGCGGCCTGAGGGTGGCAGCGGACGGGCGCTGATCCGCCGCGGCACGACCACGGTCGGGCGGATGGTTGCGAACCTCCGGCCGTTGCCGCCGGGTAGCGGGTCGTGGGTCACACGGATGCTGGCGGCACCGCTGTCGGGCGGAATCCGGTACAACGGCCCGGCGGGCGTGCTGTTCTCCTTTGCCGGGCTGGCCGATCAGCAGTTGTCCGGGCCGATCGGCCTGGCCGCCGATTTCGGTGGGCGGGTGCAGTCGCCGCAGCTGACCGGCATCGTCCGCGCCAACAACCTGACCTATGAGAATGAGACGCTGGGCACCCGGCTGACCAATCTCGGCATCAATGGCCGCTTCACCAACGACCGGTTCGAGCTGACCCAGCTGCGGGCGCGCGCCGGTGAGGGCACGGTTGCGGCGCAGGGAACAGTGGGCTTGGCGGCGGACAGCGGCTTCCCGATCGACATCCGCGCCCAGCTGCGTGATGCCCAGTTGGCGCGCAGCGATGCGCTGGGGGCATCGGCGACCGGCGACATCCGCATCCAGAACGGGCGCGATGGGGGCCTGATCTCCGGCGACCTCGTCATTCCCGAAGCGCGCTACCAGATCATCCGGCAAGGCGCGGCCGAGGTGCCGGAGCTGACCGGCGTCCGGCGCAAGAGCGATGCGAACCGGTCGAATGCGACACCGCAGCGGCAGGCGGCGGCGTCGGCCGGGTTGTTCCGCCTCGCGCTGCGGGTGCGAGCCGATAACCGGTTGTTCGTGTCGGGCATGGGGCTGGAGTCGGAATGGCAGGCGAACCTGCGCATCGCGGGAACCTCCGCTGCGCCGACGATCAACGGACAGTTGCAGCTGGTGCGCGGCACCTACTCGTTTGCCGGCAAACGGTTCGAGGTCGAGCGCGGGGTGATCCGGTTCGAGGGCGAGGACTATACCAACCCGGTGATCGATATCGTCGCGTCGACCACGGCCGAAGGCATCACCGCGTCGATCAACGTGTCCGGCACCGCGCAGGCACCGCAGATCGCGTTCAACTCGACCCCGTCGCTGGCGCAGGACGAAGTGTTGTCGCGGCTGTTGTTCGGCAGTTCGGTGACGAACCTGTCTGCGACCGAGGCGATCCAGCTGGCCGCCGCGCTGAACTCGCTGCGCGGGTCGGGCGGCGGTGGGCTGAACCCGCTCGGCAAGTTGCGTTCCGCGACCGGGTTCGACCGGCTGCGCGTGCTGGGCGGGGACGAGGCGAGCGGGCGCGGCACGTCGCTGGCGGCGGGCAAGTATCTGACCGATGATATCTATATCGAGATCATCACCGATGCGCGGGGCTTCACCGCCACGCAGATCCAGATCGCGCTGTCGCGGACGCTCAGCCTGTTGTCGCAGACCGGATCGTTCGGCGGGTCGAACGCTTCGCTGCGCTACAGCCGGGATTATTGATGGGCGGCGGCGGTAACACCGCCGCCGCGTCACCGGCGGTGCGTGGTGCCGTTCGCTAGCGCGGCGATCATCGCGTCGCGCAGCGGCTTGGGTTTGAGGTCTATGTCATAGGGACAGCCGCGCGCGACGGCCCCGTCGGGGCGGGGTTCGAAGCCACGCAGCCAGCTGTACCGGTCGCTCAGGCCCCAGGCGAGGACGTCGCCCAGTTGCGGGTAGGACAGCATGATGTCGAGGTACGCGCGGGCGAAGTCGGCGACGCCACGGTCGCGCGGGGCAATCGCCGCCGGTAACCCGCGGTCGCGTACGTCGAATTCGGTGATGACCAGTCGGTACCCCATCGCCACAACCCGGTCGAGGAACCGCCGCCATTCGGGTTCGAGCCGATGGGCGAGCACACCGGCGTCGGTGGTCGGCTGGAACAGGCCGATATGCGACTGCACCCCGAGCGCATCGACCGGCGTGCCGCGACGACGGAACTCCTCGAGCAGCGAGAGCACGCCAACGCGATGCTTCTCGTTGCCGTCTTCCCAGCTCATATAGTCGTTATAGACCAGCTCGGCATGCGGCGCGGCGGCGCGGGCGGTGCGGAAGGCGTGGTCGAGCACGTTGGCGGTCCCGCCCATCGCGCGCGACAACGACGTTTCGCGTAAGGCGCCGGTGTCGGGATCGACCGCTTCGTTCACCACGTCGTAGCTGTAGATCTTTCGGCCGTACCGCTTGGCGATCGTATCGATGTGGTGGTCGAGAATGCCGGCCGCTGCCGAGGCCGGGCGTTGGCCGAAGTCCTGGGTGTTGAGCCATGCGGGAAACCATTTGGAATAGGCCCAGTAGAGCGTGTGGCCGCGCATCATGAAACCGTTGCGCATCGCCCAGTCGACCATCGCGTCGAACTGCGCGAAATCGAACCGGTCGGCGCTGGGGCGCAGCGCCTGCCATTTCATCTGGTTTTCGGCGACCAGCACTGCGCAGTCGCGTTGCAGGAGCGCGGCGTAGGCCGGGTTGTTGAATGACGCTGCGTCGCGCCCCGGCGGCGCCCAGGCGAAGGCGGACCCGAAGCGACGTCCATGGCGGGCGGCAGCGTCCTTCAGGGTCAGCGGCGCCGAGGCGGCGGGTAACGCCTGCGCGGCAAGCATCGCTGCGCCTCCGGCGAGGATGCTGCGGCGGTCGATCAGGGTCATGCGCTCTCCATATCCTCGTTCTCTGACGTGGTAGCGTTACCATGATCGCGATGATATGTCGGTGTCAACGCCGTCGATCAGACGGGATCAGAGGATGCACGATGTTGAAATCGCTCGGCTGGATGATGGCGCTGTGGGTCGCCTGCGCGACTCCGGCACGTGCTGAGGACGGCTATGACCTGTGGCTGCGCTATCGGCCATTGCCTGCGGCTCAGGCCGATGCGGTTGCGAGCAAGGCGACGACGGTCGTTCGCGATGAAGATGACGAGACGATCCGACTGGCAGCAGCTGAGCTGGAGCGCGGGCTGTCGGGGCTGACGGGCAGGCGGATCGCGGGCGGCGATCTGGGCGAGGGGGCGATCGTCATCGGTACCGCGCGGTCGGCGCGGATCGCTGCGTTGCGGCTGCCGTTGGCCGGGTTGGGGCCGGAGGGCTATCTGGTGCGGTCGGTGACGGTCGAGGGTCGACCGGTGACAGTGATCGCGGCGGACCGGCCGGTGGGGGTGCTCTATGGCGCATTCCGGCTGTTGCGGATCGCGCAGGCCGGGCAGTCGCTCGACCGCCTGGCGATCGTCGAGCGGCCGCGGCTGGCGCTCAGGGTGCTGAACCATTGGGACAATCCGGACCGCTATGTCGAGCGGGGCTATGCGGGGCAGTCGCTGTGGGACTGGCAGAAGCTGCCGGGGTTCAGCGATCCGCGCTATACCGACTATGCCCGGGCCAATGCGTCGGTGGGGATCAACGGCGCGGTGCTTAACAACGTCAATGCCAGTCCGGATATGTTGACGCCGGCGTTCCTGACAAAGGTCGAGCGGCTGGCGACGATCTTTCGGCCCTGGGGGATACGGGTCTATCTGTCGGCCAAATTCTCCGCCCCGATCGAGATTGGCGGGTTGAAGACGGCGGACCCGCTCGACCCGGCGGTTGCTGCGTGGTGGCGGGCCAAGGCGGACGAGATTTATGCCCGCATTCCCGACTTTGGCGGGTTTCTGGTCAAGGCCAATTCGGAGGGGCAGCCGGGGCCGGGCGATTATGGGCGGAGCCATGCGGAGGGGGCGAACATGCTCGCCGCCGCGCTGAAACCCCATGGCGGCGTCGTGATGTGGCGGGCGTTCGTCTATGCCCATGACAAGCCCGAGGACCGCCCAAAGCAGGCGTATAGCGAGTTCCAGCCGCTCGACGGGAAGTTCGCCGACAATGTGATCGTGCAGGTGAAGAACGGGCCGATCGATTTCCAGCCGCGCGAGCCGTTCCATCCGCTGTTCGGGGCGATGCCGCGCACGCCGCTGATGATGGAAGTGCAGATTACCAAGGAATATCTGGGGTTCGCCACCCACCTCGCCTATCTGGGGCCGATGTGGGAGGAGGTGTTGCGGAGCGACACCTATCGTCCGCGCCGGGGCATGACCGTGGCGAAGGTGCTTGCCCAGTCCGGGCTGAGCGGCATGGCGGGGGTGGCCAATGTCGGGACCGACCGCAACTGGTCAGGGTCGCAGTTCGATCAGGCCAACTGGTATGCGTTCGGGCGACTGGCGTGGAACCCCGATGACCGGGCGAGCGACGTCGCGCGCGACTGGGCGGCGATGACCTGGGGGCCGGCGGTGGCCGACCCGGTGGCGGCGACGATGCTGCGGTCGCGGCAGGCGGTGGTCGATTACATGATGCCGCTGGGGCTGCATCACCTGTTCGCGACGGGGCATCACTATGGGCCGGGGCCATGGGTCGATGATCTGGCGCGGGCGGACTGGAACCCGGTCTATTACCACAAGGCGGACAGGCAAGGGATAGGGTTCGACCGGACCCGGAGCGGCAGCGATGCGGTGGGGCAATATGCGCCGGCGCTGGCGAAGCGCTGGGGCGATCCGGCGACGGTGCCCGAAGACCTGCTGCTGTGGTTCCACCATGTTCCGTGGGAGCGGCGGATGGCGTCAGGGCGTACGCTGTGGGAGGAACTGGTCGCGCGGTACGATCGCGGCGTGGCCGAGGTTGCGGCGATGCAGGGACAGTGGGCGGCGCTGCGGGGTCGGGTGGACGAGCAGCGACATGACGAGGTCAGCCAGTTCCTGACGATCCAGCGCGCCGAGGCGCAGTGGTGGCGGGATGCCTGTATCGCTTACTTTGCCGAGGTGTCGGGGCGGGCCTTGCCGGCGGGGGTCGTGCCGCCGACGCATCCGTTGGCGTGGTATAAGGCGGTTCGGACGCCCTATGCGCCGGGGAATGGGCGATAGGTCGTCCGCTCCGGTCGCAGAAGAAGAAGCGGGACCCCGGCTCAAGGCCGGGGTGCCGGTCAGTTCACCGATGTCTGCCCAACGAAGCGAGAGGTCTGGCTTGCCATTTTCGGCTAAGTGTCAGCGTTTAAACGGCTATTCGAAATAAGTTCACTAAGTTCACACTCGCCGCGTTTGTCGTCGGGACGCCTTTACCAACGACATTGCGAATCAATAGCGGCGCAGCAGGCCGGCGAGCTTGCCCTGTACGCGCACCTGTTCGGGGCGGTAGCGCTGCGGGTCGTAGCTGCGGTTGGCGGGATCGAGCCGGATCATCGCGCCTTCGCGGCGAAAATATTTGAGAGTCGCTTCGCTGTCTTCGATCAGCGCCACCACGATCTCCCCATCACGGGCGGTTTCGGTGCGGCGGACGAGCGCATAGTCGCCATCGAGAATACCGGCCTCGACCATCGAGTCCCCGGCGACTTCGAGCGCATAATGATCGCCCGCGCCGAGCAGGGCGGCGGGAACGGGCAGGGTCGCCTGTCCCTCTATCGCCTCGATCGGGACACCGGCGGCGATGCGGCCGTGCAGCGGCAGTTCGATGACGTCGTTCGCCGGCTGCGGGGTCGGGCGGGGCGTTGCCATGGGCTTGGCCGCCGGCTTCTTCGCGACGGGGCGGTCGGGCATCCGCAGCACCTCCAGCGCGCGGGCGCGGTTGGGCAGGCGGCGAATGAATTCGCGTTCCTCGAGCGCCGAAATGAGGCGGTGGACGCCGGACTTCGACTTGAGGTCGAGCGCCTCCTTCATCTCCTCGAACGAGGGGGAAACCCCGGTCGCCTTCAACCGGTCGTCGATGAAGCAGATCAACTCGTGCTGCTTACGCGTCAGCATAACGTCCTCCGTCGGAACAGACGTGGAACCAATAGGAAACGATTTATGTGGCGTCAAGCGAGTTGCAGGATTTCCGCCGAGTCGCCGGCATCGGCCGCCGGGGCATGGGGTGCCCGCACGATCAGGCAGTCGGAACGGGCAAGCGTGCGCAGCATCGAGCTGTCCTGAATGGCGGCGGTCGACACCTGTCCGTCGATCAGCGTGGCGCGCAGATAGTCCTGGCGCGGGCCGTTGGCGGGGAGCGGGTGGGCGAGCGTGGCGCGGATGGCGCGCGGCATCGGATCGGCGGCACCGGCGATGCGCGCGGCGAGCGGGCGGACGAACAGCAGCGCGGTGATGAACGACGATACCGGGTTGCCGGGCAGGCCGAGCACGGCGGCGTCGCGCAGGCGACCGGCGAGCATCGGCTTGCCGGGACGCAGCGCGATCCGCCAGAAGTCGAGCTCGCCGCCGGCTGCGGCAAGGGCCGGGCGGACGAGGTCATGGTCGCCGACCGAGGCGCCGCCGGTGGTGACGAGCAGGTCGCAATCTACCGCGCGAAACGCATCGACCAGCGCGTCCATCCGGTCGGGCAATATGCCGAGGTCGATGCGATCGACCGGCAGGTCGGCGAGCAGCCCGGCGAGCATCAGGCCGTTGGATTCGGGCAGCTGGTCCTCGCGCAAGGGCTGGCCGGCGGGGACCAGTTCGTCGCCGGTGGCGGCGATGGCGATGCGGGCACGGCGGCCGACCGACAGGGTGCCGTGCCCGGCGATGGCGGCCAGTGCGGCGCGGGCGGGGGTGATGCGCTCGCCTGCCGCGATCAGCAGGTCGCCCTCGCGGAAATCGAGGCCGGCGCGGCGGACATTGCCGCCACGGACCGGGCCTTCGCCGGCGAGGTGGAGACGGGTGCCGTCGCGGGTCGCCTCTTCCTGCACCAGCACGCAGTCGGTGCCGGTGGGCATCGCGGCGCCGGTGAAGATGCGGGCGGCCTGTCCCGGGGCGACGGTGCCGGGGAAGGAGGCGCCGGCGGCGCTTTCGCCAATGACGTCCCACGGACCGGGGAGGTCGTCGAAGCGGATCGCGTAGCCGTCCATGGCGGACAAGGGC
>NZ_QQWV01000080.1:0-5344 GCF_003951715.1 Sphingomonas sp. ABOLH
GCCCCATGATCCCCGGTTTCGACCTCCCCGCCTTCGTCGCCGCGACCCTTGCCGAGGATATGGGCGAGCCGGGCGACATCACCGCCGCCGCGGTCATCCCGGCGGATGCCGTGTTCACCGGCGTCATGGACAGCCGCGACGCGATCACCGTCGCGGGGCTGGACATCGCCGCCGCCTTCTTCCGCCATCTCGATCCGGACGTCGTCATCGAACCGCTGGTCGCCGATGGCGATGCCGTGCCGGCCGGCACCGCGCTGATGCGGCTGCGCGGCAATGCGCGGGCGCTGCTGACCGCCGAACGCTCGGCGCTCAACACCGTCCAGCATCTTTCGGGCGTCGCCACGCTGACCGCGACCTATGTCGCCGCGATCGCCGGCACCGGCGTGACCCTGCTCGACACGCGCAAGACCATTCCCGGCCTGCGCAGTCTCGAGAAATATGCGACCCGCATGGGCGGCGCGACCAATCACCGCATGGGGCTATGGGATGCGGCGATGATCAAGGACAATCACGTCGCGGTCGCCGGGTCCGTGGGCGAAGCGACCGCCCGTGCCAAGGCGGCCGGCATCGACCGGATCATCGTCGAGGTCGATTCGATCAGCCAGATCGAACCCGCCCTTGCGGCAGGCGCGACGCATCTGCTGCTCGACAACATGGCCCCGCCGATCCTGCGCACCGCCGTCGCGCTGATCACCGGGCGCGTGCCCGCGGAGGCATCGGGCGGCGTCCGGCTCGACACCATCCGCGCCATCGCCGAAACCGGCGTCACCTATATCAGCGTCGGCCGCCTGACCCAGTCGGCCCCGGCGGCCGATATCGGGCTGGATTTCACCCTCGACGCCGCATAACCAGCTTCGGCTGTTTCAGGGGGAGCCTTCATGCGTCCGTCTTCGATCGTCCGGTTCGACCGGCTCTATCTCGCCTCGATCGCCGTCGGGCTGATCGGCAACATCCTCGAATGGCCGCTGACCATGGCGCGGCTGGCGGAAAATCCCGACACGGCGGCGCTCGGGTCGACCGCGGCGGTCGCGGCCGGCGGCATGATCGCCATCGGCGTCGTCATCGCGCTGCTGCTGTGGTTCTTCATCGCCCAGCGCGGCAGCAATGTCGCCAAATGGATCCTGGTCGTCTTCACCGTCTTCGCGATCGGCAGCCTGGTGCTGGGCTTCTCGACCGGCGCGGTGATCCTCGACGCCGGCGGCATCGTCCGCCTCGTCGCGGTCGCGTTGCAGACGGCGGCGGTCGCCTTCCTGTTCCGTCCCGACGCCGCCGCGTGGTTCGCACCCGCCATCGTCGACGAGGATATCTGATGCGCCTGGCCCTCGCCCTCCTCGCCCTGCTCGCCCCCGTCGCGGCACAGGCGCAGACGCTGCAATGTTCGGTGCCGGCGCAGATCGAACGCCCGCGCCCCGACCTGCCGACGCCGCAACAGCCGCGCCGCGTCCTCCCGATCGGCAGCTATACGCTCGCCATCACCTGGAGCCCCGAATATTGCCGCACCCGCCGCGACGATGCGCGGAACAGCTTCCAGTGCGGCGGCGCCAACCGCTTCGGCTTCACGCTGCATGGTCTCTGGCCCGATGGCGAGGGCAAGGACTGGCCGCAATATTGCACTACCACCCCGATCCTGCCCGAATCGGTGATCGCCAAGAACCTGTGCGTCACCCCCTCGGCCCAGCTGCTCCAGCATGAATATGCCAAGCACGGCACCTGCATGGGTGTGTCGCCGGCGGCCTATTTCGACGAATCGCGCACCCTGTTCCAGCGGCTGCGCTTCCCCGACATGATGGCCCTGTCGCGCCGGCCCAACCTGACCGCCGGACAGATCGCCAGCGCGATCGCCCGGCGCAATCCCGGCATGACCGCGCAGTCGATGCGGATCACCACCAACAAGCGCGGCTGGCTGGACGAAGTGTGGCTCTGCCTCGACAAGCGCCGCCGCTACACCGCCTGCCCCGCGCATCAGGGCGGCGTGACCCCCAACACCCGCGTCAAGATCTGGCGCGGCGGGCGTCAGGCGGGATAGTTTTGCCGGACGTGCCGACGGCACGTCCGGCGGTGCCGGCCCGCTCCCCCACCCGGCCACCCACAGCGTAACCTGGATGGGTGACCGGGTGGGGGAGCGGGCCAGCGCCGCCTTGAACTACCTACCCCTCGACCGTCACAGTCGCGGGATGGTGGCGGTCGAGATGCTTGCGGATGATCCGCAGGTTCCGGGTGTTCGACCGGAAGAAGAAGTCCGGCACCGCCCCGACGATCGGGATCAGCCCCAGCGCCCAGTCGGTGCCGACATTGCCCGCCATCCGCGCCATCTGCCACTTCGACATGCCCAGGTTGCGGGCCTCCCACAGCATGTAGCTGCCCATCGCCGCGCCGATGAAGCTGCCGACCACGGGGATGAAGTTCAACAGGAAGTCGAGCCCGACCGGATGGTTCGTGCCGGGAATGGTCATCGACCGTTCCATCAGCCGCTCGATCGCCACCACGCGGCGGCGCACGGCATCGGGGTTCTTGTCGAGATGCCCGGCAATCTGTTCGAACAGTTCGGGCGAGATGCGGGTCGTCTTTGCCATGCACCCTATCTGGTGTCGGCGCGCAGGTGGTTCAACGGATGCACCGCCCGCGCATTGGTCTGGAACGCGCGCAGCCGCGGCGCGACCAGCGACCAGCGCCACGGCCGCGCGACCGGCACGAACGCTACGTCCGCCGCCATCGCCGCGTCCGCCGTCGCCAGCCGCTGGGCGCGTTCGGGCAGATTGTCGGCATCGCGCGCCGCCGCGATCAGCGTCATCGCGTCCATCGAACAAGTGCGGCACGCCGTCGCCAGATACCATCGCGCGCTGTCATAGGGTGCGACCCGGTCGACCAGCCGCAGGTCGGCCGGCGCCGTCATCGCCACCCGCTCGCCCGAAATCCCGATGCGCGACAGCGCGACCGCGACCCGTCCCCACAGCAAGGTGGCGCCCGGCCCCCTGGGCAGGGCGACGCGCAGCCGCACCGGCTGACCATAGGCGGTCACCTGCGCCCGCGCCGTCGCCCAGCGTTGCTCCTCGGTCAGGTTGCGCCAAGCGGGCAGCGCCGGGTCCGCCGCCGAATCGAGCCGTTCGGGCAGCAGCGTATCCGCCTGCCCCCAGCCTGCATCGATCGCGCCGGGCAGGTTCGCACTCTGCACCGCCATCGCCACCGCCGCCCGGCCGAGCGCGCTCGACAGGAACCCGTCGCGCGCGACAAAGGCAAAGCCGAACAGCCCGCGTGCCGGATCGACCCGCACGTCCGCCGGCCGGGGACTGGCGGCGGCGACCAGCGGCCAGTCGGCAAAGTCTCCGCCCAGCACTAGGTCGCTGCGCTTGCTCGCAAAGCGCGCCACCGCCAGCGCCGCCCGCGCACCGCGCAGCCGGACTTCGTCGGCGGCGACCGGCGCCGGCCCTTCCGGATCGGCCGGTGCGCGCAGCCGGATGCCCTCGCCCCGCAACCGGCGCAGCGGCCCGGTGCCCTGCGGCCCGCGAATCACCGCCAGTTCGGGCTGGGCCAGCAGCGTCAGCAATTCGGTGTTGGGGCGCTTCAGTCGCACCTCGATCACCTGCGGCGTCATCGCCACGATCTCGTCGATCGACCGCAGGAACGGAGTCAGCCGATGTCCCGCCTCGACCCGCACCGCACGGCGCAGCGCCACCACGACCTGTTCGGCGGTGACCGGACGCCCGTCGCTCCACGTCGCATCGCCCAGCCGAAAGATGTAGCTGCGCCCGTCATCGACCATGTTCCAGCGCTCGGCCAGCCCCGGCTCGACCTGCCCCGCGGCATCGAAGCGCACCAGCCCCTGCGCCAGCGCGCTGCGCAACAGCACGCGCTCGGCATCGCCCTTCACGCCGTCCTCGATCGCATCGACCACCACCGGCCGCTCGTCGTTCCCGCCATCGCAAGCGCCGAGCGCGAACAGCAGGGGAGCGAGGATCAGGATGCGCGCCATGCCACCTCCATGCTGGTACGGACGGCGGGACTTGAACCCGCACTCCCGATGGGAAGCGGATTTTAAGTCGATGGGGGAAATGATCGCAAACACTCATTTCCCCTAACGATTCTAGTACCTTACGTCCGGTATTATCAAATCGGATGATCGTAATTTTACCCGCCTTTACACCCGTTTTCCCGGACTGTTTACACAGGAATTACATGGGAATGCAGGCATTCGCGCTTGATGCCTTCGGGCACGGCTCTACGATCAGCGCATGGAGAAGAAGCCCCGGAACCCGGTATGGTCACGCGATGAATTAATCCTCGCTCTCGACCTATATGTCCGAACCAGCGGCAATCCTACCGGGCAGGATTTCGAGGCAGTCGATGAGGTATCGGCGATCCTCAACAAGCTTCACCGGATCATGGGCAACGCTACGGGTGAAACCCTGCGCAACCGCAACGGCGTGTACCTTAAGGTGATGAACTTCCGTTCGTCCGACCCGCACTACCTGGACCAAGGCAAGGTCGGTATGGAGCGGGGTAACAAGTTGGAAGGCGTCATTTGGCAGGAGTACGCTGGCGACCCCTTAAGGCTCGCTACAGACGCACAGGCGATCCGCGCTACCATCCTAGCCGCCGATGGCGTTGCGTTGTCACAGCACCCCTTAGAACCGCCCTACGAAGGCGAAGAGGGCGGCGTGGTCCTTGCCATGCACAAGCGTTACGAACGCGACCGCAAATTAGTTCGAGAGAAGCTTAAGGAAGCCAAAGCAAAGGGGCCTTTGGCTTGCGAAGTTTGCGCCTTCGACTTTGAAGCCACCTATGGCGAGTTAGGCGCAGGGTATATTGAGCAGCCCCCATCGGGTGGTCCGGGTTATTAGTTAGTGCATTGTCGTCTCCGCCGCCATTGCCGGTCGTAGGTGGAGCGAAGCGGAACCGGAGGCCGGCAATGGCGGTGTCGCCGCTTGTGGTGCGGGCGGCCGATAGCCCAGGCTGCTGTGCGGCCGGACGGTGTTGTAGTGACGGCGCCACGCCTCGATCAGTACCCTTGCTTCAGCGAGGCTGTAGAAGATCTCGCCGTTGAGCAGCTCATCGCGCAGCGAGCCGTTGAAGCTCTCGTTGTAGCCATTCTCCCACGGCGAACCCGGCACGATGTACAGCGTCTTCACGCCAACCTGCCCGAGCCATTTCTGAACCGCGGTAGCGATGAACTCGCTGCCGTTATCTGATCTGATATGCGCGGGCGGACCCCTCGCGATGAACAGGTCGGCAAGCGCTGCCAGCACGTCTTCGTGTCGAAGCTGGCGCGCGACGACCAGTGCCAGGCATTCCCTGCTGGCCTCATCGATGATGGTCAGTATCCGGAACTTGCGCCCGTCATGCGTCC
>NZ_QQWV01000081.1:0-5107 GCF_003951715.1 Sphingomonas sp. ABOLH
CCCGTCGAGCAGCCCAGCTGCGAAATCCAGCACCCCGTCGACCGTCCCGAACAGCCCGGCATGCCCGGTCCGGCCGCCCATCGCCGAGCAATTCTCGTCATGCACCTCGCCCACCAGCACCCGCCCGCGCCACGAACAATGCTCGGTCGCGACCGCCGGCCCCGGCGGCGGCCCCCAGCTCAGTCCCGGCCCCAGCGGCAGCGCGTCCAGCCCCGCGCCGGTGATACGCTCGACCGCAATCCCCAGCAAAATGAAGTTGATGTCCGAATAGACCGCCGGCCCGTGCTTCCACTCGCGCTGCAACACGAACGCCCGCAGCCGCGCCGGATCGTCGCCATAGGTATAGATCGGCTCGACCGCGGGCAGGAACGTCCGGTGGACCAGACAGTCGCGAAACGTCAGCCGCCGCTCCGCCGCGCCGCCCACGTCATATTGCCGCAGGTCGGGGATCGCATCGGTCAGCGGCCGGTCGAGATCGATCCGCCCTTCGTCGGCCAGTTGCAGCACGAACCGCGTGGTCGCGATGACCTTGCTGACCGACGCCAGATCGAACCAATGCGCGCGGGTCAGCGGCACCTCGTCCGGCACCCGGCGGGCAAGGCCAGCGACCCGCACCTCCCGCGCGCCCTCGGCGGTCACGATCCCCAGCGTCGCCCCCGGTATCCGCCCCTCGGCGACATAGCGCGCCGCTTCGGCAAAGGCCCGATCGATCACGCATCATCCTCCCGCGCCCGGATTTTCGCCAGCGCCGGCAGCAACGGGATCGCGGCCAGGCTCACCGCCCCCGACAGCAGGAAGAACCCGTCATAGCCGATCACCCCGACCATCGATCCCCCCGCCCCCGCCAGCATCCGCGGCAACAGGAAAGCAAAGCCGGTCAGGAACGCATATTGCGCCCCCGGATGGCGCGGATTCACCAGCAGCGAGAGATAGACGACGAACACCGCCCCCGCAAAGCCGTTGCCGAACTGGTCGAGCGCGGTGGCGACATACAGCATCGCCTCGCTGACCGGCTGATGCGCCAGCCACACGAACCCGAAATTGCCGATCGCCGCCACGACCGCCCCCACCGCCAGCGCCCACAGCATCGGCCGCCGCGTGACCATCCATCCGCCCAAACCCACGCCGACCATGCTCGCCGCCAGCGCCACCACGCCATCCGCCCGCCCGATCTGGCTGAGCGTATAGCCCAAATCCTTGATCATCGGCTTGGACAGGTTCAGCGCCAGCACGTCGCCCATCCGGTACAGCGAGACGAAGACCATCAGCAGGATCGCGGCATACTGAAACCGCCAGAAGAAATCGACATAGGGCCCGATCGCGGTCGAGGTGCGGATCGGCGCGGTCGGCGGAGCCTTGCGGATCCATGGCAACCCCGCCGCCATCGCGACGAACGGCACCATGCACAGCCCCAGCACCCAGGGCGTGACGTTGCTCTTCGCATCGATCCCGATCCCCTCGGCCGCCGACAGCAGGACATAGCCGACCGCAGCGGTCACGGCACAAGCGGCGACGAGGATCACCGCCCCGCCCAAAATTCCGGTGGTCAGCGCCACCATCCGCCCCCCGCCCCGCCCGTCCTCGGGCCGCATCGCGGCAAGGATCGGAAACGGCAGGAACGCCGCGACCGCGATCAGCAGATAGGCGAGTGTCCACCCGCCATTGTCCGCCAGCAACAACGCCCCGCTGCCTGCCGCGACCATGGCCGTGCGGTATCCCCACAGGTTCGCGGCGACGATCGGCCCCTGCTGGTCCTGCGTCGGGAACAGCTCGATACGCCACGCATCGGCCGCGACCTCCAGCGTCGTGGTCCAGAAGGCGAGCAGCACCGCGAACAGCGCGGTGACGGGCAGGCTGGCGTCATCCGCCGTCCACGCCATCGCCCCCATCGCGGTGACGATGCCCAGCTGCGCCAGCATGATCCACCCGCGCCTCTTGCCCCAGAAGCGGCTGAACCCCGGCACATCGTACCGGTCGAGCAGCGGCGCCCACACGAACTTCAGCGTCGGCAGCAGTTGCACCCACGCGAAGAAACCCAGCACCGTCAGCGCCACGCCATGCGCCTGCAACCGCAGCGCCAGCACCGTCGAGAACATGTAGAAGGGCAGCCCGGCCGAAAAGCCCAGCAGCCCGTAGAGCAGCATCGCGCTGCGCCCTGGATGGACGACGGCGTCGGCGGGCGGGACCGCAGCGGCGGCGGATGCGGTCATGGCTACTCCGGACACGGCAAAGCGCGAACCTCAAACGATCCGCTTCCCACGTCAACCGGCCCATGACCGCCGGTTATACCCGCACGCATATTTCAATCGGCCTTGCGCAGGCCCCACTGGTCATAGGCGAAGCGATACGACCCGATCGAGAACCCATGCGCATCTCTCGCCTCGACCGCCGCATCCCCGACGCCCGGCGCCATCCACGCCGGAATGGCGATCCGGTCGACAGTCCCCCCGAACGCCCCGGCCAACGGCTGCGCCAGATCGACCAGCAGGTCGCGCGCACCCAGCCGCGTCGCCACCGCCTCGCCCCCGTCGAACGGCAGCCATTCGGTAAAGCGCCGCCGGAAGTCCAGCGCCACCTGCCCCGCCGCCTGGGCATCGACCGCCGCGCCGCCGTTGCGCTCGTTGCGGTGGTTCTGCCACGCCACCCCCAGCCGCTCCGCCAGTGCGTCGAGCAGTTCGGGATGCAGCGCCCGTTCGACCAGCAGCCGATTGTCGCGCGGAATGGCGATGTCCGGCCGGTCCTCCAGCAGCGCCAGCGTCGCCTCGACCGGCAACAGGTCGGGATAGGGCGCCACCCGCCTCGCCCCGCCCAGCCCGTGCAGCGCCCGCCCCTTCAGCAACGGCGTCAAATCCCGCTCCGCCGGCCGCAGCACGATCGCCCGCGCCTCCGCAAACGCCCCCCGCTCCGCCCGAGCATGCCGATGCAACCGCCCGATCCTTTGCAGCAGCACGTCGACCGGCGCGAGATCGGTCAGCAGCAGATCGGCATCGATGTCGAGCGACTGTTCCAGCGTCTGCGTGCCCACCAGCACCCGCCCGCCACGCCCGCGCCCCTTGCCGAACGCCGCGGTCACCGCCGTGTCCAGCCTTTCGCGGTCCGTCGCCGCAAAGCGCCCATGATGGACCGTCGCCACCCCCTCCACCGCAAAGGCCAGTTCGGGCGCCAGCTCCGCCACCGCCTGCGCCACCGCGACCGCCCCGGCCACGCTGTTGCGCACCACCAGCACCGCCGCCCCGTCGCGCGCCGCCTCCACCGCCCGCATCGCGATCGCCGACGCATCCTCCATGATCGGCGCGACCTCGACCCTGACCTGCTTGTCGCGTCCGGTCGCCCCGCGCGCCGCCCGCGGTGCCACGCCGCGCCCCGACAACGCCGGATAGGGCACTGCCTCCGCCGCTTCGGGCGACAGTGGCGTCTGCCGCAACAGCCGCGCCCGCGCGCCCGATCCCAGCGTCGCCGACAGCAGCAACGCCTTCCCGCCCGCCGCGCCATGCTGGTCGAGCAGCCGTTCGAGCAGCCCGGTCATATAGGCATCCGACGCATGGACCTCGTCGACCACCAAAAGGCTGCGCGCCAGCACGCTGGACCGGAACAGCGCATGCTTGACCGGCAGGACCCCCAGCAACGCCTGATCGATCGTCCCCACCGCCACCCGCGCCGCCAGAAAACGATTGGCCCGCTCCGCCGCCCACCGCTCCTCGCCCGTGGCGCCATCGTCCCAGCGCACCGCATAGCCCGGCAACGCCTGCCCGCTCGCATCGCCCGCCTTCAGATACCCCGGCACCGCCAGCACCGCGCGGGGACCATCCGCCCCCCATACCGAGGTCAGCATCGCATCGACCCGCCGCTGCAACTGCACCGCCGCCGACCGGGTCGGCAGCGCGAAGAACAGCCCGTCGACCTGTCCCGCGCGCCGCAGCTCCAGCCAGCGCCACAGCGCCGCCTCGGTCTTGCCCGACCCCGTCTCCGCCTCGATCAGCGCGACCGGCCCCCAATCGCCCGCCGCCGTCTGAAAGTCGTAGGGCGCATTGCCGAATGCCGCGACGAAATCGCCCGCCGGCGTGTCGAGCGCCAGCAGCCCCCGCGCCTCCGCCGCCGCCAGCGCCGCCTCCGCCCGCAGGGCGACCCGCTCTGCACCATGCGGCCCCGCCACCGGAAAGCGCTTGCTGTCCGATCCCAGCCAGTCCGCCAGCGTCACCAGCCCGGCAAACAACGCCACGAAGCGCGGCGCCAACGGGAGTGGCGGCCCGGCCTCCCACGCCCGCGGCCAGCGTTCGCGAACCGCCTCGATCAGCGGCACGACGGCGGCAGCAGGATCGCCGTCCCCCTCGGGCATCCAATGCCGGTTATGCCTGCCCCAATCGAGCGACGTCGCCGCTTCGTGAAACTCGCCCAGCGGCTTGCCATGATGCGCCATCACCGCCGCGAAATGCTGTTCGGCATCCCAGTCGTCGATCATCGCCTGCAACGCGACCGCCGCCGGCGTCCGCTTGAGCTTCGAATGGTTCAGCAGTGCGGCGACCTGGCCGGTATGACCGATCAACTCCGCCGCCGGATCGATCCGCGCCTGAAACCCGCGATTGGCCTTGCCCAGATCGTGCAGCGCCGCCAGCACCGCCAATCGCGAGATATCCTGCTCGCCGAGCGCCCGCCCCGCCGCCGCCTCCAGCGGACCGCGCCACGCCTGCAAGACGATCTCCGCCACCGCCCCGACGTCGAGGCAATGATCGACCAGCGGCAGCGCGGCCACCACGACCTTCTCCTCGTTCCGCAACAGCTTGGCCCAGGGGCGTTGCAGGTCGGGCATCATCGGCATCTCCATCCCGGCATGGTCGACGCTACCGGCGTTCGCGGCAAGGCAATTGATCCGAAACGGATGTTCCGGAAGTGACCGGCCGACATTCAGCGACGACCCGCCCCCCCTCGTCACCCCGGACTTGATCCGGGGTCCCGCTTCTTCTGCCACGCCCGCGCAGGCAAGCGGGACCCCGGATCAAGTCCGGGGTGACGGATGGGCTTTTGACCAACGGATCATCCTCCACCTGTTCGGGAAGAATATCCCAACGACGCCCATCACCGCGAAACCGGACCCAACCGCCATTGGCAC
>NZ_QQWV01000082.1:0-4834 GCF_003951715.1 Sphingomonas sp. ABOLH
TCTTCAGCAAGATCAAACACTTCAGACGCATCGCAACGCGCTACGACAAACTCGCCCGAAACTATGCTGGCTTCCTCAATCTCGTCGCGGCACTCAAATGTTGCCTCTGAATGTAAACACCGCCTAGCAGTCCGCCGGCATTGTATGAGGTGACGAGTGCGTTCACCCAGCCGAGTGTTGCCACATCGGCAATAGAGTACTCGTCAACGATCCAGTCACGCCCTTCCAGCTGTCGATCCAGCACGCCGAGTAGGCGTTTGGACTCGTCCGCGAAGCGCTGCAGAGGACGCCGGTCCTCAAAGTTCTTGCCGCCCCAGCGCAGGAAGAAGCCCAACTGACCGAACATCGGTCCGACTGCAGACACCTGGAAAAAAACCCAGGCGAGCGTGTCATACCGCCTTTCAGGCGCGGCCGGCATGAGTTTTCCGCTCTTCTCCGCCAGGTAGACGAGGATCGCTCCTGACTCCCACACGCCAATCGGCACGCCGCTTGGCCCATGGGGGTCGATGATAGCCGGGATGCGGCCGTTCGGATTGAGCGAAACGAACGCGGGGTCCTTCGACTCGTTCTTTGAGATGTCTACAAAGTGCGGCTCGTATGCCAAACCGATCTCTTCAAGCATGATCGAAACCTTGACGCCGTTGGGCGTCGGTGCCGCATAAAGCTGCAGGCGATCAGGATGCGCTGCTGGCCACCGCTGCGCGATCGGGAATGAGGAGAGATCTGGCATTCGGCTGCAATTCTCGAAATAAGCCGGTCCAACAGACTGTCAGAACGATCATCCCTTCGTGGCCAGATCGCAAGGCGACGCGACCACGAAGGGAACTGCTGATGCTATGAAGGAGCGTGGACCCGCTCGATCAGTCCACCTGTGCCGTAGCCGCGCCGTGCGCACCGCCGGCATCCTGGCGCTTTGGAAGCACCCAGTCGGGTCGTGCGAAGTGACACGTGTAACCGCCCGGCCGCTTCTCGAGGTAGTCCTGATGCTCCGGCTCGGCTTCCCAGAAGTCGCCGACGGGCTCGACCTCGGTGACGACCTTGCCATTCCAGAGCCCCGATGCATCCACGTCGGCGATCGTGTCCTCGGCGATGCGCTTTTGCTCCTCGTCGACATAGTAGATGCCTGACCTGTAGGAGACCCCGCGGTCATTGCCTTGACGATCCTTCGTCGTCGGATCGTGGATCTGAAAAAAATATTCCAGGATGTTCCGGTAGCTCGTCACCTCGGGATCGAAGGTGATCTCGATCCCTTCGGCATGCGTACCGTGATTGCGATAGGTGGCGTTGGGCACGTCGCCGCCGGTATAGCCCACGCGGGTAGTGACGATGCCCGGCTGCTTGCGGATCAGATCCTGCATTCCCCAGAAGCAGCCACCTGCAAGAACTGCGCGCTGATGCATATTATGCCTCCTCAACCTGGTCGAGATATTCACCGTAGCCTTCGGCTTCCATTTCATCGCGGGGCACGAAGCGAAGCGCCGCTGAGTTGATGCAGTAGCGCAGCCCGCCCTGGTCGGCGGGGCCATCGGGGAAAACGTGGCCGAGATGGCTGTCGCCATGCACCGACCTGACCTCGGTCCTCGTCATCCCATGGGAGCTGTCCCGCACTTCGTTGACATGCGCCGGGACGATCGGCTTAGTAAAGCTAGGCCAGCCGGACCGTGAATCGAACTTGTCGGTGGAAGCGAACAGCGGTTCACCCGACACGATGTCGACGTAGATCCCTGGCTCCTTGTTGTCGTTGTATTCACCCGTGAACGGCCTTTCCGTACCGTGCTCCTGGGTGATGCGACGCTGCTCAGGGGTCAGGCGGTCGATCGCAGCCTGTGTCTTCTCGAACTTCATCATTAGACCTCCAATGCTAAGAGAGACTCTAGGCGCACCACGATCAGCATGACTGATGTGTCATCAAGTCGACTATCGCAGTCGCACACGTACTTATCCAATACGCCGTAGGCATAGTTTCCATAGCCGCGACGCTCGGCCCGTTGCGCTCACCTCCACTCGTATCGCGCCGCAAGCTGCGCGACTTTCCGGATCTCGACCGGAGCGGTCGATCCGGAAACCGTCACGATGACCACCTCCCTCTCCAAGGTGAAACCATCAATCGGCCGCGTAACAAGACCAGTCTCTGCGGCTGAACGCTCTGGGACGATGCATACCGCGCGACCCTCGGCAACGATGCGGTGGACCCAGTCTTCCCGGTCTGAACGCAAGCGCGGGCGAATCACCATGTCGCGACGGGCAAAGTGCTCTTGTATCTGGTCGCGAAACTCACAGTTGAGCCGATCGACCAAGGGGAAATTCGCTAGGTCTTCACCCCGAACAACGGCTGCCGCCGCCAAAGGGTGCTTCGCTGCGCAGGCGAGTACGAAGCGCTCTTGGAAGAGCGGTCGGACATCGAGCTTCCGATCCGGGCGAACTTCCCGCGGAAGGATACAAGCGTGATACTTGCCGGATAGAACTTCCGACGAGTCTTCGCCCGACTGGAGTGAATGCAGTCTGATCTCGATGGACGGGACTTCGTCCAGGGCATCCTCGAGAAAGGCTGCAAACCCTTTCGGTCCGACAGTCGGCGCGACAGCGATGTCCAGCACACGGTGGCGCCCCATCGTCCAGTTCTCAGAGTGATCGCGCACGCTCCTCAACGCCAGGAGCATTCGACGGAACTCTGCTTCGACATCCTGGCCGAGGCCGGTGAGACGGCTGTTCTTACCGTCCCGATAGATCAGCGCCCCGCCGAGCTCCTCCTCAAGGCGACGGATCGCACGCGTGAGGCTGGGCTGCGACACGCCACTCAACCGAGCCGCCTCGGTGAAGTTCAGCGTCTCAGCCAAGTTTATGAAATAGCTGACCTGATTGAGTTCCATCACCCCTCGGCCCATGTGTCTGCCGCACACTGTCTCGTAGACCCGTCTTCACAGACCGGCGGAGAAGTATGCGCGACGCATATAGTTTGCCGGTTAGGGGTTGTCTATCTGCGCGGCGCATATAAAAGGACTGAGTCTGCCGTGACTGGAGCCGATGCAAGGTGCTGCCCGGCGTGACGGTAAAGCGCGAGGCGATGCTCGCCCCGGCTCGCGGGTGGGGGAGATCGGCGACTGGCTGAGGAATGCGCAGCTCCGCGTTGGAACGGCGCGCTCATATATTCTGAGAGGTGTCGACGTGCCTGCAGCGAAGTTCACGTTCGAGAACGGAGAGGGCAAGCTTCTTAGCGGGCTCCTAGAGTCTCCGGAAGGCACCCCTCGCGGATGGGCGATCTTCGCTCATTGCTTCACGTGCGGGAAGGACAGCCGAGCGGCTGTCCACATCTCCCGCGCGCTGTCGCGGGCAGGGATCGGCGTCCTGCGATTTGACTTTGCCGGCACTGGGGTCAGCGGCGCCGAAGGCGAGGCAGTGGATTTCGCCGCGGACGTGACGGATCTCAAGTCAGCCGCAAGGGCGATGACGGCCGCGGGGATGACGCCCACCCTTCTTATCGGACATAGCCTAGGTGGAACCGCTGCTCTAGTGGCTGCGACCGATCTGCCGGACATCGTCGCCGTGGCTACCATCGGCGCGCCGTCGGAACTCGAGCACATCCTCAAGGTCTTCGACGCCAGCGATCTCGACACGATCAGACGCGAAGGCGAGGCATCGGTCGACATTGCCGGCCGGCCTTTCCTCATCCGACGCAGCTTTGTCGACGCCGTCGAACAGGTGGATGTAGAAAAGGCGGTCGCTGCGCTCCGTCGTCCCTTACTCGTCTTGCACTCCCCTCTCGATCAGGTGGTTGGGGTCGAGCATGCGTCACGCATCTTCGTCGCTGCTCGGCACCCGAAAAGCTTCGTATCGCTCGATGCGGCCGATCACCTTCTTGCAGATGCCGCCGACGCGAA
The DNA here is from genome assembly GCF_003951715.1 of Sphingomonas sp. ABOLH. Classification (NCBI taxonomy): domain Bacteria; kingdom Pseudomonadati; phylum Pseudomonadota; class Alphaproteobacteria; order Sphingomonadales; family Sphingomonadaceae; genus Sphingomonas; species Sphingomonas sp. ABOLH. Next base: position 3,879 of record NZ_QQWV01000082.1, read on the forward strand.
CTTTGCATCCGCCATGGTCGCCACGTGGGCCAATCGCTACCTGCCACCCCTTGTGGCCGATCTTCCGCAGGTTGAGGTTGCCGATGGAGTCGAGGCCATCGAGACGCTGGCGGGCAAGTTCCAGCTCAAGGTCCGCAGTGGCAAGCATTCGATCTACTCGGACGAGCCGACATCGGTCGGCGGACTGGGAAGCGGTCTTTCGCCATATGAGCTAGTCTCCGCCGGCCTCGCTGCCTGCACGGTGATGACGATGCGCCTCTATGCAAACCGAAAAGGCTTTCCGCTTGAACGAGCGAGCACCACGGTCGAGCACAAGAAGGTGGCGGACATGATGCCCCCAGACCGGTTCACTCGGACGATTGTCCTCGAAGGCCCTCTGGATGAGGAGCAACGCGCGCGTATTCTCGAGATCGCCGACCGCTGTCCCGTCGATCTAACGCTGATCCGTGGGTCAGATGTTCAGACTGACCTCGTCGACGCACCCTTGACCAAGCGAAGCCCCGAACCGGCGGCATGAACAACAGGATCCGAGCCGACCCAAAAGGGAGGAATCTGTGAGCGACCCGTCTGTCGAAAGCGAAGAAAATCGGACAGAGCGAGCGATACTCGCCGGCGGATGCTTCTGGGGCATGGAAGACTTGCTGCGACAAAAGCGGGGGGTCGTCTCGACACGCGTCGGGTACATCGGCGGTGAAACGGCAGACCCTACCTACGATGATCATCATGGCCACGCAGAGGCGGTGGAGGTGGTCTTCGACCCCGCCGTTCTGAGCTATCGCTCTCTGCTGGAACTCTTCTTTCAGATCCACGACCCGACGACGTACGAACAACTGTCCGTCGTCAGAACATTCGGCACAACTCGCGGCGTAGATTAGCGGAGTGCGGACCTCGTCAGGGGGTTGATGTTAGGCGGCGAACTTGCGGTGCTGCAAGCGCCGATGTTCGATGGTCTGTCG
>NZ_QQWV01000083.1:0-4599 GCF_003951715.1 Sphingomonas sp. ABOLH
AGGGGTGACTACACGAAAGTGACGTATCTGCACGCTAAGGGCGAACAAATCCGGTACGATGCCAGCAGATGCTATTCGCAGGCTTTCCTGCCCCTTTTATGTGGTGCCGCCCTACGGGCGCCGATATGGGAGGGCGGCAATCCGATTGACCAACGATCGAGGTAGAACCCTGCTCGCCAAATATGTGAGCTGGTTGCCCATCCCCGGTATGGCGAAGGATTGCCGATAAACCAGAGCGTGGACTGCATGGGCCGCGCACCGGTCAACGTCCATCAAACCCAACCTCCCCCACTTCAAATCGCTGAGGGCAGCCATGTCTGTGTCGATTCCACCGGGTGCAAAAGACCCAACACTCACTCCCGTCCCGGCAAGCTCCACGGAAAGCGCTCGCATGAGGGTGCTCACATAGGCTTTCGACGCGCCGTAGACCGCTTGGAAGGGCACGGATGTTTCGCCCGCCAGGCTCGACACGGCGATTACTGAGGATTCAAACGGCTGCTCCCTGAAAATCGCAATCAGGCGAGCCAGCAAATCCGTGAAACCGAGTATGTTTGTTTCAATTACCTCGGCATAAGTGTCGGCACGGCCTGCATCAAATGAACCAACGCTCGTCATTCCGGCAACCAACAAAGCGGCTGTTACTTGCAATTCTGCAACCTTAGCCGCGATTTTCTCCCTGCCCTCGATTTCACGTTGATCAGCCACTATAATCTCGCACGGCACATTGAACCGCTCGTCAATTTCGGTCTGTAGCTCCCGCAAGTTGTCGAGCCTTCGTCCAACAATCAGGGGCTTGGCCTGGTACGATGCCGCCAAGCGGAGGGCGGACGCTCTGCCCAAACCGGTCGAAGCCCCTGTGACCAGCACCCACGAGTTCTTGATCGCCAGCGGTTTCACGCGTTTTCCAGAGCCTTGTATAGGGCGGTTTTGCCGATCTTGAGCCGGGCCGCCGCCTCACGAACAGTGAGGCCCGCTGCGATATGCGCCCGCGCTTTACGTAGTTTGTCGGGGGTAACGACAGGCCGGCGACCACCCTTGTTGCCCCGCTCGCGTGCGGCCTTGAGGCCGGCATGAGTGCGTTCACGGATCAGGTCACGCTCGAATTGGGCCAGCGAGCCGAAGATGTTGAACACCAGCATGCCGCCCGAAGTGGTGGTGTCGATATTCTCGGTGAGTGAGCGGAACCCGATGCCGCGCGCCGCAAGCTCGCCGACCTTCTCGATCAGGTGGCTCATCGAGCGGCCGAGGCGGTCGAGTTTCCAGACCACCAGCGTGTCGCCGGGGCGCAAATAGGCGAGCGCTTCGGTTAGGCCAGGCCGATCGGCTTTTGCCCCGGATGCGTGATCGTCGAATATACGGTCGCACCCGGCAGTGTTCAGCGCGTCAAGCTGGAGCGACAGCTTCTGGTCTGCGGTCGAGACGCGCGCATAGCCGATCAGCGCCACATGATGCCCGATCCTGTCCGTTTTCCCGTCATTATGCGATCTTGTCCGAATCGCCGTTACAGGTCCAGAGTTAACGGACATATTCCTGTTGGCCGCCAGAGGACCGTCTGACGGACACGCAAAGCGAAGGAGATGATGCTTGGCGAGACGGCGACTGGTGAGCCTGGAAATCTGGGCGAGGCATTATGGCGCGCCGCTCGATGAGCGCGAGATCGCGCGTCATTATACGCTGACCAGCGACGACCTGGAAATTGTCGGCCGCCGTCGCGGCGATGCCACCCGGCTCGGCTATGCGATGCTCATGCTATATATGAGATGGCCTGGCCGTGCGCTGGAAGCGGGCGAAGTCCCGCCCGCTCCTGTGCTCGCCTATGTGGCGCAGCAACTCGGCGTCGCGCCGGCAGCCTTCGCGGATTATGCCCATCGGGACCAGACCCGTCGCGAGCATCTCGTCGAAATCCGACGATCGCACGGGTTCAGGATTTTTGACCGCAACGCTTTCCGTGAAGTTGTCGCCTTCTCGGTCCCAATCGCGCAGACCATCATACACCCCGGCCAGATGGCAGACGTCATCGTCGATGAACTCCGGCGCCTGCAGATCCTCCTGCCTTCTCCGTCGATTCTCGAAGCGGTGCTGCGGCGGGCGCGCCAGCAAGCCGAACAGCTTACCTATGAAGTGCTCACGAATGGCCTGCTGCCTGACACCCTTCAGGGCCTGGACGATTTGCTGGCCCGACGACCGGGGCAGGTCGCGACATGGCTATCCTGGATGCGCAATGCGCCACAATCGCCGGCAGCGCGCAACATCCTGCGCCTGATCGAACGGCTCGCCTATATCCGCGCGCTGGGCCTCGATCGCGCCCGTGCCGACATGATCCCGGCTTTGACTTTTGACAGGCTGGCGGACGAAGGCAGCCGCATCACACCCCAGCACCTTGGCGAACTCAATGCCCTGCGCCGCCATGCGACGCTGGCGGCAACCGGCATCCGGCTTGAGGAAAGCCTGACCGACGCCACCCTGACGATGTTCGACAAGCTGTTGGGCAGCATGGCGCGCCGCGCCGAGAACCGGACCCGCGACAAAGCCCTCAAGACGGTGCGCGAGTTGCAAGGCCACCTCCGGACGCTCACGGGGTCTTGCCGCCTCCTCATCGACGCGCGCAGCAAGGGCGTGGATTCTCTGGCGCAGATCGAGGCGCTGGACTGGCAGCACTTCGCCGTGGCCGTCGAGCAGGCCGAAGTGCTCGGGCGACCGGAAACCGTCGATCGCACCGCCGAATTGATCGAGCGGCATCGGACGGTGAAGCTCTTTGTCGGCGCTTTTCTCAACGCCTTCGAGTTTCGCGGCGCCGGCGCGGTTCAGGGGCTCCTGTCAGCGCTGGCCATCATCGCGGAGCTATATCGGACCGGCAAACGGCGCTTGCCTGATCGCGTGCCGCTACGCTTTGTGCCGCCCGCATGGCGCCCGTTCGTCCTGCGGGATGGCATCGTTGATCGTGCCGCTTATGAACTATGCGCCTTGTCGCAACTACGCGAGCGGTTGCGAGCCGGGGATATATGGGTCGCGGGAAGCCGGCAGTTTCGCGATTTCGACAGCTATCTCATACCGCCGGCGACCTTTGCGGCGCTGCGCGAGAAGGGGCCGTTGCCGCTCGCCATCGAAACGGATTTCGAGCGCCATATCGAGGAACGGCGCACCAGGCTCGACACGGCGATCGAGCAGGTAACGGTCCTTGCACGGCAAGGGGAGCTGCCCCAGGTTAAGCTTGACGAAAACGGTCTCATCATCTCGCCGCTGAAGGCGGCAACACCGCCCGCCACCGAGATTGCCCGTCGCGCCGCCTATGATCGACTGCCGCGCGTGAAGATCACCGATCTTCTGCTGGAGGTCGATGCCTGGACCGGGTTCAGCGAATGCTTCATCCATCGTCGTTCGGGCCGGGAAGCCGACGATCGCAATGCGCTGCTCACGGTCATCCTCGCCGATGGCATCAATCTCGGCCTCACACGCATGGCGGAAACCTGCCGGGGCGCAAGTCTGCGTCAGCTCGCCCATCTTCACGACTGGCACATCAGCGAAGCCGCCTATGGCGAAGCGTTGGGAAGGCTGATCGACGCCCATCGCGCCATGCCGCTCGCCGCGCTGTGGGGAGACGGCACCACTTCATCGAGCGACGGACAGCAATTTCATGCCGGGGGCCGTGGGGCCGCGATCGGCGACATCAACGCGCGCAGCGGCAACGAACCAGGCGTTGCCTTCTACACCCATGTCTCGGATCGATATGACCCCTTCGCAAGTCGGGTGATCGCGGCGACCGCTGGCGAAGCGCCCTATGTGCTGGATGGCTTGCTGTATCACCAGACCGGCCTGACGATCGAGGAGCACTACACCGATACGGGCGGGGCATCGGACCATGTGTTCGGCCTCATGCCCTTCTTCGGCTACCGCTTCGCGCCGCGCCTGCGCGACATCAAGGAGCGTCGTTTACACCTCCTTCCCGGCCAAGAATCCGGCCCCTTGCTTGCCGGCATGACGGCCGAACCGATCGCATTGGGTCATGTCGCGGCGCATTGGGACGAACTGCTGCGGTTCGCCACGTCGATCCGCACCGGCACCGTCACTGCTTCGGCAATGCTGCGCCGCTTGTCCGCCTATCCGCGACAGAACGGACTGGCCCTCGCACTACGCGAGCTGGGCCGCCTCGAACGCTCCATTTTCATGCTCGACTGGCTGCGCGACATCGACCTGCGCCGGCGCACCCAGGCGGGCCTCAACAAAGGCGAAGCCCGCAACGCGCTCGCCCGCGCGCTCTTCTTCAACCAGCTCGGCGAACTGCGCGATCGTCGGTTCGAGAACCAGACCTATCGCGCCTCCGGCCTCAACCTGCTCGTCGCCGCCATCATCTTGTGGAACACTCGCTATCTCGAAATGGCGCTGGCGGACATCGGCACAGCCGACGAAATCGCACGCCACATCGCGCCATTGGGCTGGGAGCATATCTCGCTGACCGGTGACTATAGCTGGAATGTTGAAGATCAACCCGATCCGGACGCCTTGCGACCGCTGCGCGCCGTCAACTCCCTACTTGCCGCGTGACGTTCGCTATCCGTTCGCCCTTTCCGTGCAGATACGTCACTTTCGTGTAGTCACCCC
>NZ_QQWV01000084.1:0-4218 GCF_003951715.1 Sphingomonas sp. ABOLH
TTCGGCCGCCTCAAGGACTGGCGCCGCGTCGCAACCCGCTACGACCGCTGCCCGACAGCCTTCTTCTCCGCCATCGTCCTCGCTGCCACCGTCATCTTCTGGCTGTAATCAACGAGTCCTGACCCTAGTGCGCTGACGCTTCGCCATCCCGGTTCCTTTAAGCTATTGCGTTGGCAGAATAAGTTCGAGGGCGTCTGTAGCAAGAACTTTCCGGACCGAAACGGTCACGGCAAGCATTTCTTTGTAAGGTTGGTAGTTCGGCGGTGCTCGGTAAAGTATACTCAAGCGAGACAGAGGTATGAGACAGAGGAATCGTCTCAATAGGGTTTGACTCCGCAGCGTGAGACAGTCATACCAGCAGGTATAGACCCTATTGGTACAGAGGCTGTCTCATGACGATGATTGGCTATGCTCGCGTTTCGAGTGAAGATCAGGATTGCAGCGTTCAGGTTGCGGCATTGGAGGCAGTCGGTTGTTCGGTGGTTCGAACCGAAAAGAAGAGCGGGACCACAACGCAAGGACGTGGTGAACTTGAAACGGTCCTATCGTTCATCCGCGAAGGCGATACGCTCATGGTCACCCGGATTGACCGGCTCGCACGATCGGTTGCTGACCTAGAGAAGATTGTCGCCACCTTGAAGGATAAGGGGGCGTTCCTTCGCGCCACCGAGCAGCCGATTGATACATCAACCCCTGCGGGCGTCGCCTTCCTCCAAATGCTTGGCGTCTTTGCGCAGTTTGAAACTGCCATACGGCGCGAACGGCAGATGGAAGGCATCGCCACCGCGAAGGCGAAGGGCGTCTATAAGGGGCGGAAGCGGTCGGTTGATCCGGTAGGGATCAAAGCCCTTCATGCAGAGGGCGTAGGACCAACCGAAATTGCCAAACGGTTGGGTGTTGGTCGAGCTAGCGTTTATCGAGCCTTGGCAGCGTAGGCCCGGTTAATAGTGGCTGTGGGAGTCGAATGATGTGCAATCGCTATGCCCTTTCGGTTCCTGCGGCGTCACTGTTCCCACGATACAGGGCTACCGAAGCGGCAAACCCGGTAGCAGCGCCAGCCCCCGAACTGTTCCCCCGCAAACCCGCCTATGTGGTCCGCGATGCCGATGGCGTTCGCATCCTCGACGTTATGGCATGGGGCTTCCCCATGATGACGAAGGGCAAGAGCGGTAAGGATATTCGCAAGGACGTTACGAACGTTCGAAACCTAACCTCCCCCTTTTGGCGTTCGGCCTTGGCAAACCCATCACGGCGCTGCCTTGTGCCCTTTACCCGGTTTTCCGAATACGGGCAGGTTCGCGGCGACGATGGCAAGTTGCCGCTACATTGGTTCGACGTGCCATCGCAGCCGATAACCAGCTTTGCGGGGATATGGCGACCGACCGAAGAGGGGCCGGTGTTCGCCTTCCTTACGACCGAACCCAACGCCGTCGTTGCGCCTATCCATCCCAAGGCAATGCCGGTGTTGCTGCATCCCGAAGATGAAGAGCGGTGGCTAACTGCGCCCATAGCGGAGGCATTGGAACTGTCGGCACCATTCCCTTCGCAGCTGATGCGGGTCGAATGAATCGTTACTCGATTGCTGTCATAGGTTGGCGGCGTTGCCGCGAATGCGGAAGGTCTGCCGTTTCCTACGCGAGGTAGAACGCTACCCGGCGTGTTGTCGTCCAGCGGCTGTGTGGTACCCTCCGGTATTGCCGACAGAGTAAGGATGCCTTCGCAAATGGCAAAACCCAACCTCTCGAAGATTTGGGCTGCGTTCCCGGATCACGCGACTTACCCAACTTTACGCGACCTTTACACCCATTTGGGTGGGGCGGCAGAACGTAACATTATGGCTCCGGGCTTCGGTCCAAGGGGTAACACCTGCGCAAGCCGATTGAGTGTCGCGTTTAACAAAGGCGGATCACCTATCAACGCCGTAACCGCACGCGCTGCCGGTGCGCAAACGTTGGGAACCGCTGACGGCTCGCGTATCATCTTCCGTGTGACGGAATTTCGAAACTATCTCATTCGGCTATTGGGCAAACCGCTGGTCGACAATGCTAGCCCCTATGACAGCGCATTCCGGGGCAAACGCGGAATTGTTGCCTTCACGGTAAATTGGGCAGATGCCAGCGGGCATATAGCGCTATGGGATGGTGGCCGGTATCGAGAAGCTTCCGATAACTACTCGGTGTACTCGAACGGCAACGTCAAAACGTCGCGCGGTGAATTCTGGGAGTTGGGGTAATGCGCATGGCTATCATGTTCTCCGCTCTGTTGGCCGGTTGTAGCGGTCAGTCCCAACCAGTGAAGGCTGAAACGAAACCTGCCGCCCGCGACGTACTTGTTCAGTATGCGACAGCAAGTTGCTTCGCTTTCCAGCAGAACGATTATCTCAAGGATCAGGGGGAACGGTGGGCTGGTGCGATCATGCAGAATGCGCGCGGTCCCGTTGAGGAATGGACGCCAGTTGCCGATGCAGTGAAGGCGGAGCTTGCCCGTTCGGGGGTGGCGCAAGGACAGGGTGAAGGGCCACAATCGCCTACTGTACCCTTACCGGTCATGACCTGCGGAAAGATTGTCGCGACGCCTGCTGTCAGCCGCTCAATCGATGCTTCGGCGAAAGCGTTGGCGGACGATTACCAGAAAGAAGAGGGTAACGGCTAACCATGCTCTAAAAGCTCGCAGGACGTCATGGCTGACTCCGAATCCTAATACGGCGCTCTTATTCGCTGACAGCACGGTTCAAAGCGGTAAGCATTTGTTCCTCTGGAAAGGTCGCCAACATAGCGAGAATACATTTTCCTGCGACGTAGCCATCGCGGTGCATTGTTAGCGCGAATAGCCTTCCACCGCTGCGTGGCTCTTGGAACTGCCTTACCCAACCGTCGTGAATACCCACGCCTGCCGTCCGGTAGGGCGAAAGGAACACAACGTGTTCCTTACCCTTCATAAGGTCAGTAAAAACGATCTTCTGACGTAGAACGTTCGGGTCGCTTCGTTCATCATTCGCCGAACCTACCCCGACTACATCGCTGTTTGCTAAAATTGTCTTGGCAGCGTCTGCCACGGATAGCGCTTGTATCTTGGACCGATCACATACGGTTGCGGAAGCGTTCGGCGCAGCGCTCATGCAGATCGCAGCGAATGCAAGAAGCGGCATTTTGAACATGCGATTCTCCTGGCCGAACAGATCGGCAGTAACGCTTATAACGCCGATGCCGGTTACGGCGCGAGCCTGAACCGCCTTGCGAATCGTTCCCGTTCTGTTCTACCTAAAGAACGGAGGAAACGTCATGCTGGATTCGCAGGAAATGATTGCCGCTGCCATCCTATCGGCCCCCGGATGGGTCCGCCTTGGCATCACGGCACCGGACGCTCGTATGCGGGTACAGGCTGCGGAAACCATGGCCGCGCACCTTCGCGAGTATGTGGGCGAACCGCTTTCAGTGCAGGATCGCAACCAACTGCCGCTGCCCTTGTGAGCCGTGGTCCAGCCAATCAGATACCTTACCGATCTGCGACACGGGTCGGTCCAAGCGGAATGCCGCGCTTGCGGTAGGATAGCCCTATTCTCCCCTTACGAATTACAGCGACATTGGGCGCGTAAGGGTTGGCGCACCGATTGGCCGGATTTTGCGGAAAGACTACGGTGCCAATGTGGTGCGCGGGGGCCGAAGGTAACGTGGTCACCTTGCGCACCACCGCCAGATGATGACTCACCACCACCGCGCCCACGGTTTGCGCGCCCAAAGGCGTCACAGCATTGGAAGCCAGCGGGTATCGAGCAGAGCGAGTGGGATAGGGCTAGGGACGATAGGGAGCGGCGCAGAATCGTTAGGCGCGTTCGCGGGTAGCTCGTAGCTGACAGCTATGACCGCCATTGCACTTCAAGCACCCCTACGGCATTGAAGCGTCGCGGTTCGCAAAATCGAACCGTGGGGGCTGGTAATCCTCTTCAATCTACGTGGCCGGTCACAGCGTTGTGGCCGGGCTGCGGGCGCGTATGTCCAAGGTTTCGGCCTAAAGTCTCTAGCTGCTGCCCCTCCGTGTGAGGGATATCCCAACTTCTTCTGCTACCTCATGATCTGCTCCTTCGCGGATCGTTGCAAGATCACCCGTCATCACCCCCGGAGTGCAACAGTCTCTTCGCGGTCGGGCGCTTTGCGATGGCCGTTGGGCCTGTCGCCTGCCGCAATATGGGCATTCACGTGCAAAGGGTGGAGCTTCAAC